>NZ_JBMNDS010000129.1:0-17605 GCF_052543295.1 Streptomyces sp. SAS_270 | reverse complement strand
GTGCACCGGGCCACCGTCATGTCGCCACCCTCGGCGGCTACGACATCGGGCCCGGCTGGGGCTCAGGCTCAGGCACCGGATCGGGCCCCGGCGGCTTCGGGATCGGTGACGGCGACGGTTGCGGCTTCGGCGTGGGGGGCGGCCCGGGCCGCGGTGGCGGCTGGGGTCCCGGGAAGGGCTCCGGGTCGGGGACCGGTCCCGGGGTGGGGCCCGGCGGTACGGGGGCGGGGAACGGGTCGGTCATTCTGTCCTCCAGGCGGTGGGTACGTCAGCCCTGGACTTCTCCCACGCGTACCCGGCCCCCGCACCCCCACTCACCCCGTCGCGCCGCCCGTTACGCCACAGAGCCCACCGGTCCTGCGGTGACTACCGGCCCCGTACGGCCGCCGCCCCCGCCGCCAGCCCGGGGCGCGGGCTCGACAGGACGGGCACCGAGGTGGTGGTGAAGTCCTGGGCCGAGGCCATGGATCCCTGGGCGAGGACGAGCGCGTCGGCGTCGGTGACCGCGTCGGCGGCCACGGCGACCTTGCGGGCGCATCCCTCGATGTCGCCCGCCGCGAAACGCTCCCACGCGCCGTCGACCAGGAGGGTTCGCACCTGGACGGGGCGCCCGGCTCGCCGGGCCTCCTCCTCCACGAGGGCGACGGTGGGTTCGAGCGTGCTCTCCAGCGTCGCGAGGACGACGACGCGCGAGCCCGCGGCCACCGCGGCGGCCGCCATCGGACGGTCGGCGCGGAGCACGGGCACCGGGGCGCCCGCGGTCTCGGCGACGCCGCCGATCGTGGAGCACGTGCAGAGCACGGCGTCGGCGCCCTGCGCGGCGGCCTCGTCGAGCGCCGCACGCACCGCGCCCGCGACCGCGTCCGGACCCTCGACCCGGGCACGGGCCAGCAGTTCCTCGACCACCAGGTGGCGCAACTCCAGGCCCGGGTGCTCCTCGTCGCGCAGCGCGTCGAAGACGGGCACGTGCGCGGGCGAGGTGTGCAGCAGGGCCAGGACGCGGCCGGAGGCGGCCGCCGGACGCGACTTCGCCGATGTCGTAGGCGCGTGCTCCGAGGCCGTGGGCTCCATCAGAACCGCCCGGGGTGGGCGATCAGCCAGTCCTTCGCGGCCCTGACCAGGGCCGGGTCGGCCGCCGGGGCGTCCTCGGGATGGCGCGCCGCCCACTTCACGACGTACGGGCACAGCGGTGCGACCACGATGCCCTCGCGGGCGGCGATGCCGTAGAGCTCGCGCGCGAGGGACCCGGCGATGCCCTTGCCCTCGTGCGCGGGCTCCACGATCGTGTGGACGGGCACGAGGGCGCGCGCGGGTGCCTCCAGAACGAAGTACTCGATGTGGCCGACCAGTTCGTCCCCGGCGAACGCCTCGAGGCGGCCGCCGGCCCGGTCGTCGCGGATCTCGATGTCGCTCATGGGCACTCCTCAAGTCCTCGGGTCCTGGCGCTCCGCCGCCGAGGTTCAGACCGTGACGGCCTGCGGGCTGCGCTCCTGGTCCGATCCCGGCACCGGCTCGGACGGATCGGCCCCGAGGGCCACGATGCGGTTCTCGCTGTCCACGTGCACGACTCGCGGCCGCAGCGCCCGCGCCTCGGCGTCGGAGACCTGAGCGTAACTGATGATGATCACCAGGTCCCCGGGGTGCACCAGGTGGGCCGCCGCCCCGTTGATCCCGACGACCCCCGACCCGCGCTCGCCCTCGATGACGTACGTCTCGAGGCGGGCGCCGTTGGTGATGTCGACGATGTGCACGAGCTCGCCGGGCAGCAGGTCGGCGGCATCAAGGAGATCGGCGTCGATGGTGACGGACCCGACGTAGTGCAGATCGGCCTGGGTGACCGTCGCACGATGGATCTTGGACTTGTGCATAGTGCGCAGCATCAAGTACTCCTAGAAGACGGCTCCCTGCCTGCTTTTTGCAGGTCAAGGGCGTTCTCGACTCTACACGGGCACGCGTCGAACAGAGCTGTGAGGAAAGTGACTGTGTGCTGATGCGGGTTGGCTTGCAGGGTTGGTAGGGGGTGTGCTTCGGCGTCCCCCTGCCCGGCTGGGCCGGTCTGCCAGGGCGCATGTATCTCGTCGGCTGGGCAGGTGGGGCCGGTGGCAGGACCGCGCAGGGGTTCTCCGGGCGTGGGTGTGGGCGGGGGTTTGTTCGGGCCGGCTGGGGATGCCGGGTGCGGCTACCAGACGGCCAGTGAGCCGTCGGTGTTGCGCCAGACCGGATTGCGCCAGCGGTGGCCGCGCTCGGCGGCGGCGCGGACTGCGTCCTCGTCGATGGTGATGCCGAGACCGGGTGCTGTCGGGCGGTCGATGTAGCCGTCGCGGAACGTGAAGGGCGTGGTGTCGGCGAGGTAGTCCAGCAGGCCGCTGCTGTCGCCGTAGCCGATGCCCAGCGCCTGTTCCTGGATGAGGAAGTTGGGGATGGCGAAGTCGAGTTGGAGGCTGGCGGCGAGGGCGATCGGGCCGAGCGGGCAGTGCGGTGCCACCAGGACGTCGTAGGTTTCCGCCATCGCGGCGATGCGGCGGGACTCGGAGATGCCGCCGGCGTGGCTGATGTCGGGCTGGGCCACGGCGATGCCGTCGGAGAGCACCGAGCGGAAGTCCCAGCGGGAGTAGAGCCGTTCGCCGGTGGCGATGGGGATGGACGTGGAGCGCACCACGGCGCCGAGGTCCCGGGAGAACTCCGGCAGCACGGGCTCTTCGACGAAGAGCGGCAGGAGCGGCTCCAGGAAGGGCAGGACGCGGCGGGACATCGCCCCGCTGAAGCGGCCGTGGAAGTCCAGCGCCAGGTCGCGGTCCGGTCCGATGGCCTCGCGGACCGCGCTCACCCCGGCCACGATGGCATCGATCGCGGCGGGCGTGGCGAGCGGTTCGAGCTGGCCGCAGGGGTTGAGCTTGACCGCGGTCATGCCCTTGGCGACCTGCTCGGCAGCCGACTCGGCCAGTTCCTCGGGGGTTTCGCCGCCGACCCAGCCGTAGACGCGCACCCGGTCGCGCACGTGGCCGCCGAGCAGCTGGTGGACCGGGACGCCGTGGGTCTTGCCCGCGATGTCCCACAGCGCCTGGTCGATTCCGGCCAGGGCGCTGTTCAGGACGACTCCGCCGCGGTAGAAGCCGCTCTTCGCGAGGACCTGCCAGTGCTCCTCGATACGGGCCGGGTCCTGGCCGAGGAGGTAGTCGAACATCTCCTCGACGCAGCGGGCGACGGTGTGGGCCTTGCCCTCGACTATGGGCTCACCCCAGCCGGAGATGCCCTCGTCGGTGTCGACGCGCAGGAAGAGCCAGCGCGGTTCGACAAGGAAGAGCTCGTATCCAGTGATCTTCATGGGATGGACCTCCGGGTCCTGTGCTGTATACGGCCTGATGGGCGGCCGGGGGCTCGTTGAGGAGAGCGGTTTCGGGCGTGCGAGGGTGAGGTTGCGGCGGTCGGGTCGTTCCCGCAGCGGATCGTTCCCGCAGCGGGCGGAGCGGGTTTTCGCCCGGCCCGGGTGAGGCCGGTGGCCTACTCCTGGGAGCTGATGCTGCGGCCACCGTCCACGAGCAGGTTCTGGCCGGTGACGAAAGCGGCGTCCTCGGAGGCGAGGAAGGCCACGGCGGCGGCGATGTCCTCGGGGGCTCCGAGCCTGCCGACGGGGGTGCGCGCGGCGGTCTGCGCCTTGTACTCCTCGGGCGCCTCGGCCCACAAGGCGGTGACCACGGCTCCGGGAAGGACGGCGTTGAACCTGATCTCGCCTCCGTACTCGACGGCCAGCTGGCGTACGAGGGCGTCGATCCCGCCCTTGGCGGCCGCGTACGCGGGGAAGCCCTTGAAGCCGATGGCCGCGTGCACGGACGAGGTGATCACCACCGCGCCCCTGGTCGTTCTCAGCAGGGGCACAGCGGCCCGGACGCCGTAGAACACCGAGTCGAGGGAGAGCCGCAGCTGGTCGCGCCAGGAGGTGTCGTCCAGTTCGTGTGCCGCTGCGGGCAGGTTTCGGCCGGCGTTCAGGTGGAGCACATCCAGGCGTCCCGTCCAGGACCCGGCCTCGGCGACGGCCGCGGCCCACTCCCCCGGCGAGGTGACATCGAGGCGCCACTCCCGCGCCCGTCCACCCCCGGCGCGGATCCCCTCGGCCACGCGCTGGGCGCCTTTGGCGTCCACGTCGGTGACCAGGACGGACGCTCCCTCCGCCGCCAGCCGGTGGGCGGTGGCCGCCCCGATACCGGAGGCGGCCGCGGTGAGCAGGGCCGTACGGCCGGCGAAGCGCGCCGGTGCGGCGACGGTCATGGCGTTCCTCCTGGTTCTGCCGGTCCGGCCGTGGAGCCGCGAAGGACCAGCCGCGGCTCGGTCGGTACGACGACGTCGCCTGTCGGCTTGCCCTCGATGGTGGCCACCAGGGCATCCACCGCGGCGGTTCCCAGCTCGTGCAGGGGCATCGCGACGGTGGTCAGCGGGGGGTGGAGGTGCGCGGCCACGGGCAGGTCGTCGTTGCCGACCACGGAGACGTCTTCCGGGATCCTGAGGCCGAGCTCCCTGATCGCGGCCATGGCGCCTATCGCCTGCGCGAGCGAGCTGGTGTAGAGCGCGGTGACGGGCGGCCGCCCGTCACCGTCGGCGGAGCGCAGCAGTTCCCGCGCGGCGGACCCGCCGCCGTCCTCGGTGAAGTCCCCGGACGCGACGGGCACCGTGTCCAGCCCGAGTTTGGCGGCGTGCCGGAGAAACGCCTCCTTGCGGACCTCGCTGGGGGTGATCCCGGGAGGACCCGCTATGTGGCCGATCGCGCGGTGACCGAGGCCGTGCAGATGGTCGAGTGCCGTCACGCTGGAGCGGGCGACGTCCATGGTGACGTTGCGGCCGGATCCCTCGACCGAGCGGTTGAGGAAGACATGGGGCACCGCGCTGCGGCCCAGTGCGTCCAGCAGGGGGTGACCGGGGCGGGCCGAGGCGATGAGCAGTCCGTCGACCCTGCCTTCCTGGACCAGGTCATGGAAGGACTCGTCGGCCTCCTGCCCGTCGAAGTCCTCGGCCAGCAGGGAGAGGTAGCCCAGTTCGCGGGCCCGCTGGTAGGCGCCGCGGGCGATGGTGACGTACGTGGGGTTGGCGAGTGCGGGAATCAGCAGGGCCAGCGCGTGTGTGTTGGCTCCGGCCAGTGCCCGCGCCCCGGAGTGAGGCCGGTAGCCGAGCGCCTCGGCGGCCTCGTGGACGCGCCGGCGCGTCTCCGGCCGTACGGACAGGTCCTGGCGGCCGTTGAGCACCTTGGACACGGTGGCCTTGGAGACCCCGGCCGCGTGTGCCACATCCACGAGCTTGGCCCGGACGGGCTGTTCCGGCACGTGCTCCCCCTCCTCGGTGGGCGTTGCCCTGGTCCGCCGTGCGGAACCCAGAGTGACGCGTTCTGGCCTCTTGACACTTTCTGGAAACGCAACTTAACGTTCGCGAAAGTTTCAGTCAACCGGTTTCCTCAGACGGAAATAAGCGATACGTCTGGGCAGAACCTATGAAACCGGTCATATCGATATGGCTAGATGTCGGCCACAGTTGACTCCACGTCAGCCGCGGCCGAGGAGTCACCCTCGGGCTCACCGCGTACGCGACCACCGTCGCACTCGCGGTCCCCTGACACCCGTGTACGCACTGTCCACTCAGACAGATACGGCCGGTTCAGGGCATCTCGCACCACCTCCCGGCAAGCCGGTGCACCACCGCCGCCGTGCTCGCCCGTTCGCTTCTCGCGGTACCCCTCATGCCGCCATGGACTCCGCCCTCGTCACGCAGCCGCCGTACGTGCCGCAACCGCGAACGTCTCGCAACCGCGCACGTCCCGCCACGAAAGGCAATCAGCATGCCCATGTCAACGCCCCTCGACCGACGGCGCTTCCTCGCCCTCTCCGCCGGAACCGCGCTCGCCGCGACAGGTGTGTCCGCCTGCGCCGGCTCCGTCAGCAACGGCACGGGTGGATCCGGGAGCGGCAAGACGACGCTCACCGTGATGACGGTGCAGAACGAGTGGGACAAGAAGACCCTCGCGGCTGCCGAAGCGGCGCTGGGGATGAACCTCAACGTCATCACCTGGGACCCCACCAAGCTCAACTCCATGCTGGCCGCCAAGAACCCGCCGGACGTGGTCCGCGGCTTCGGCGCGACCGAGACGCCGTACTTCGCCGCCCGCGGCCTGATGACGGACCTGGACCCGTACTTCGCCAAGAGCTCGGCACTGAAGGCCTCCGACCTCGACCCCGTCAACGACGTGTGGCGCTACGACGGCAAGAAGCAGGGCGCCGGACCCCGCTACGGCATGGCCAAGGACTACTCCCAGGACTCCATGTTCTGGTACCGCACCGACCTGTTCGAGGCCGCCAAGCTGGACGCGCCCAGCGCGACCGAACCGGTCTCCTACGACGAGTGGCTGGACCTGGGCAAGAAGCTGGTCAAGCGCCGTCTGGGCAAGGTGAAGGTGTACGGCCTGAACGCCACCGGCATGGGTGTCTTCCCGCAGCTCATGGGCATGACCGCCTCCGCCGGCGGCAGTCTCTTCGCCGAGGACCTGGCCACGGTGGACTTCTCCTCCCCGGAGGCGCTCAAGGCGCTGCGGTGGTACCTGGACTACGCCAAGGCCGACATAGGCCCGAACGTCGTCAACCCCAACCCGGACGGCTGGGACGGCCCCACCTACGGGGCCAGGCGCATGGCGATGAGCTGTAACGGCTACTGGTTCGGCGGACAGATCGGCTCCGACCCCAAGCTCGCCGAGGTCTCCCGCTTCGCGCCCGCCCCGCAGTTCGGCGGCCACCGCGTCAGCTCCTGCTTCGGCGCCACCGGCTTCTGGATCCCGAAGGACGCCAAGAACAAGGACGCGTCCTGGAAGTTCTTCGAGTGGTACTTCGGCGGCAAGCCCGCCCAGGTGCGCGCGGCCAGCGGCTGGGGCATCCCCTCGCTGAAGTCACTGCGCCCGAACATGCCGCAGACCAGCGCCTTCCAGAAGCAGGCCTTCCAGGTGCAGGAGAAGGAGCTGCCGCACTTCTCCGTCCTCAGCTTCACCCCGTACGCCCAGCAGGCCGCCCTTGAGGGCGTACTCAGCAAGGTCCTGCCGGGTGCCGTGAAGTCCGGGACGTCGGCGGGCAAGGTCGCAGACACGCTCAACTCCCGGATGAACGAGCAGCTCGCCCAGGGCAAGGAGCTCGTGGGGTGAGCACCGATCAGATCACCGCGCCGGGCGCGCAGTCTCCCTCCGGGGAGACGCCCGCCCGGCCCGGGCCCCGCGCCCGCACCCACGCGCGCGCCGGCCGCCGGCGCACCTCGCTGACGACCCGCCGGGCCATCTCCTTCTACGTGTTCGCCGGACCTTGGGTGCTGGGCTTCCTCACCCTGACGGCCTTCCCGCTCGGCTACGCGCTGTGGCTGAGCCTGACCAACTCCGACGGGCTGTCGAACAATTCCCGCTTCGTCGGCCTGGACAACTACCGGGAGGTCCTGACCGACCCGGAGACGCTGTCCTCCCTGGCCCGCACCGGCGTCTTCACCGCGATCACCGTGCCGCTGAGCATCGCGGCCGGGCTGCTGCTCGCGGTGCTGGTCAACCAGCCCATCCGGGCCCGCGGACTGTTCCGCACCCTGTTGTACCTGCCCGCGGTCGTTCCGCCGGTAGGCGCCGCCCTCACCTTCAAGCTGATCTTCGACCGGGACTCGGGCGCCGCCAACGGCGTCCTGGACGCCCTGAACATCAACGGCATTGCCTGGCTGATGGACCCCTACGCCCGCTGGGTCCTGGTCACCCTGATGCTGTGGGGCTGCGGCAACGCCATGATCATCTCGCTGGCGGGGCTCCAGGACATCCCCAAGGAGCTCCACGAGGCCGCCCGCATGGACGGGGCGAACGCCTGGCAGTCCTTCTACAAGATCACCGTCCCGATGCTCTCCCCGGTGCTGTTCTTCCAGGTCATCACCGGCATCATCGCCGCCGTACAGAGCTTCCTGCCGCTGCTGATCTCCCTCGACCCCACCCCCAGGGGTGTCACGGCCGTCCCCGAGGGCAACTACCTGTTCATGATCCACGTGTTCGCCCAGTACTTCGCCAACGGCCGCTACGGATACGCCTCGGCGATGCTCTGGGTGCTGTTCCTGATCATCGTCGCGATCACCTTCCTCGTCTTCAGGCTCAGCAAGGGCGCGGTCTTCTACTCCGTCGCCCCGGAGCCGGACAAGCCCTCTCGGCCGCGCACGATCGGAGGCAAGTGATGGTGTTCCCCCGCAGAAGTGCCGTCTACGTATTGCTGGTCGGCGCCCTCGTCCTGTTCCTCGGCCCGTTCGCCTGGCTGCTGGAAACCGCTCTGAAGGATCCCTCCGAGCTGCGCGCGCTGCCCATCCACTGGTGGCCGCACCACCCCAGCCTGAACAACTTCCGGGGTGCCCTCACCGAGATCGACTACCTCGGCTATGCCCGCAACTCCCTGACGGTCGCCACCATTTACGCCGTCCTGGTCACCCTGGCCTCGGCGTGGGCGGGCTACGGCTTCGCCCGTCTCAACGCGCCCGGCAAGCAGCTGATCTTCTCGGTTCTGCTGTCGACGATGATGCTGCCGCAGGTCCTCACCCTCATCCCGACCTATCTGCTGTTCGCCAAGATCCACCTCACCAACACCTATGTGCCGTGGGTGCTGTGGGGCCTGTGCGGCGCCCCGTACCTGATCTTCCTGTTCCGGCAGTTCTTCTCGAACATGCCCAAGGAACTGGAGGAGGCCGCGATCGTGGACGGCTGCGGGCAGATCCGCATCTTCTGGCGGATCTTCCTGCCGCAGTCCTGGCCGGTCATCGCCACCAGCCTGATCCTCTCCTTCAGCTGGACCTGGGGCGACTACATCGCGCCCGCCCTGCTGCTGGACGACGCCCACACCACGCTCGCGGTCAAGCTCGCCTACGGCTACGTCAACGAGCACGGCTCGCCGATGGGGAACCTGGTCGCCGCGGGCGCCGTGATGTACGTCGTCCCGGTGCTGGCGTTGTTCCTCATCGTGCAGCGGGGCTTCGTCACCAGCTCCGCCACCTCCGGACTCAAGTGATCCCCCCTCACCGACGCAAGCGCTGAGCCGCCCCTGCCGACGCACTCTGATCCGCGTCACCGACGCACCTCTCATCCGCGTCACCGACGCACCCGCCAGCAAAGGAACCCGCATGACCGACACCCAGGGAATCCCCAACTCCCCCACGGCGGTGGGGTCATGACCGAGCGTCCCGCCCTCACCCCGCAGCTCGGCCGGACACGGGTCATGGCCATCCTGAGGTCGGCCGACGCGTCCGCACTGCCCGCCGTGGCCCGGGCCCTCGCGTCCGGCGGTGTCACCTGCCTGGAGATCACCCTGACCACCGTCGGAGCGCTCGACACGCTGGCTGCCGTCCGGGCGGAACTCGGCCCCGACGTCGCGGTCGGCGCCGGCACCGTGATCACCGCCGGCCAGGCCAGGGACGCGCTGGCAGCGGGAGCGGAGTTCCTGGTCGCCCCCGTCGTGGACACCACCGTCGTCCGGAACGCGGCCGACCTGGGCATACCCTGCTACCCGGGCGCCTGGACACCGACCGAGGTGTCCCAGGCATGGCGGGCGGGCGCCGCCGCCGTCAAGCTGTTCCCCGCGGGCACGGGCGGCCCCGCACACCTGCACCAACTACGAGCCCCACTGCCCGACATCCCCCTCGTCGCCGTCGGCGGCGTCGGCATCGACCAGGCGCGGGACTACCTGGACGCTGGCGCCTGCGCGGTCGGGATCGGCTCCCCGCTGCTGCGCGGAGCGGACCGGGACCCGACTCCTCAGGCACTGGACACCCTCACCACGAGGGCGCGCACCCTGCTGGACGCGGTTCGTCCCACCGCTCGTGCCGGGGAGGCTAGCGCGTGAACACCTCCTCACCCCCGTCCGGCGAGCCCTACCTCGTCACGCTCGGCGACGTGCTCGCCGTCATGGCGGCCCGCGAACCCGGCCCGTTCGCACTCGGCACGGCACTGCGCCTGGGGATCGCCGGCGCGGAGTCCAACGTCGCCATCGGGGTCAGCCGACTCGGCGGGGCCGCGACCTGGATCGGCCGGGTCGGCGACGACGAACTCGGCGGACTCGTCCTGCGAGAACTGCGGGCCGAAGGGGTCAGCACCGTCGCCGTGCGCGACACAGCCCCTACATCCCTGCTGCTGAAGGAACGCCGCACCTCCACGCACAGCCGTACGCGCTACTACCGCGCCCACACGGCCGGAGCCCGGCTGACCGCCGACGACATCCCCGAGCACGTCGTCGCGGGGGCGGCGGTCCTGCACGTCACGGGCATCACCCCGGCACTCGGGGAGGGTCCCGCCGCGGCCGTGACCCGGGCCGTGGACATCGCCGCCGACGCCGGCGTGACCATCTCGCTGGACGTCAACTTCCGTTCGCTGCTGTGGAGCGAGGCCGAGGCCCGGGCGATCCTGCTGCCCCTGCTGCGCAGGAGCGACCTGGTCTTCGCCGGACCGCACGAGGCCGCTCTCGTGGTGCCCGGCGCCGACGGACCGGAGGAACTCGCCAAGGGCATCTGCGACCTGGGACCCGGCGGGGCCGTGATCAAGCTCGGCGCCGACGGGGCGTACGCCCTGCTCGACGGGCTTTCTCACCGGCAGCCCGCCATACCGGTCCGCGTGCACGACTCGGTGGGCGCGGGAGACGCGTTCGCCGCCGGCTACCTCGCCGAACTGCTCGCGGGCGAGCCCCCGGAGCGGCGGCTGAGGACGGCGGCCCTGCTCGGCGCCTTCGCGGTGAGCACTGCCGGCGACTGGGAGGGCCTGCCCCGGCGCTCCGAACTGGAACTGCTGGACCACCACGACGACATCGTCCGCTGAAGCCCCCTCCACCCACCCTGCTCGATGAACCTCCCAGGACCACCCATGCGCACAAGCTCCCTCACCGACACGATCGCCATCCTCACGGGCTCCTACACCCCCGACACGGGAGGCGACGGCTCCGGCATCGCCGCCCTGCGGCTCGATCCCACGACCGGACAGCTCTCGTACGACGAGGTGGAGCCGCTGCCCGTGAGCGGGGCCTCGTTCCTGGCGGCGCACCCGTCGCTCGGCGTCGTCTACAGCACCAACGAGACCGAGACGGGAACCGTCAGTGCCGTCACCCGCGACGGCGGACTGTCCCCGCTGGGCGACCCGATGAGCAGCGGCGGGGCCAACCCGTGCCACCTCACCGTCCACCCGGGCGGCGAGTGGCTGCTGACCGCGAACTACGGCAGCGACACGGCGCCGGGCACTGTCGCGGTGCACCGGCTCGGCGCGGACGGACGGCTGCTGGAGCCGACCGATCTCGTCGTCCACCAGGGGTCGGGGCCGGTCATCGGACGGCAGGAGGGCAGTCACGCCCATCAGGTACTCGTCGACCCGGCGGGTCGTTTCGTGCTGGCCACCGATCTGGGGGCGGACGCCGTTGTCACCTACCGGCTCGACACCCTCACCGGCGCCCTGGAACGGATCGCGGTCAACCCGATGCGCGCCGGATCCGGCCCCCGCCACCTCGCCTTCGCGTCCGGCGGCGACCTGGTGTTCAGCGCCGACGAACTGTCCTCGACCGTCACCTGCCACCGTTACGACGCCGCTGACGGCACCCTGACCGCGCTCTCCTCCGTACCCGCCACGACAGCCAAGGACGTCGTCAACCAGCCCGGCGGAATCGTCGCCTCGCCCTGCGGGCGCTTCGTGTGGGTGACCAACCGGGGCGCGGACACGGTCGCCGCGTTCCGACTCGCAGGCAGCACGCTGGAGCCGCTCGGTGAGGTATCGGCCGGCGGCAGATGGCCCCGCGGCCTCGCTCTGGTGGACGGTCATCTGCTCGTCGCCAACCAGCACAGCGGCTCGCTCACCGTCCTGCGTGTCCTGGACGACGGAACCCTGACCCAGCCCCAACCGTCGGTCTCCGCCCCCTCGGTGGTCTGCGCACTGACGCTCTGACCCTCTCCTCCCGCCCTCCTCCGCTCTCCTCCTTGTCACCTTAGAAGTGACGTCCGAAAGGCAGTCATGTCCGAGCCCACCTCCTCCCCCGCCGCCGGCTTCGCCCTGGACTCGGCGTTCGACGTCGGCAGTGTCAACCCGCGTCTGTACGGATCGTTCGTCGAGCACATGGGCCGCTGCGTCTACACCGGCATCTACGAGCCCGGCCACCCCGCCGCCGACGCGGACGGCCTGCGCCAGGACGTCCTGGAACTGGTCCGGGAACTGGGCGTGACCACTGTCCGCTACCCCGGCGGCAACTTCGTCTCGGGCTACCGCTGGGAGGACAGCGTGGGCCCTCGCGAGGAACGCCCCACCCGGCTGGACCTGGCATGGAAGTCCACCGAGACCAACGAGTTCGGCCTCGGCGAGTTCATGGACTTCTGCGGCAGGACCGGCATGGAACCCATGATGGCCGTCAACCTCGGCACGCGAGGCGTGGAGGACGCGATACGGCTGCTGGAGTACGCGAACCACCCCGGCGGCACCGAGCTGTCCGACCGCCGCGTCGCCGACGGCGCCAAGGAGCCGTACGACATCCGCATGTGGTGCCTGGGCAACGAGATGGACGGCCCCTGGCAGACCGGGCACAAGACTCCCGAGGAGTACGGCCGCCTGGCCGCCGAGACCGCTCGCGCCATGCGCCAGATCGACCCGAACCTCGAACTGGTCGCCTGCGGCAGCTCCAGCTCCGCCATGCCGACCTTCGCCTCCTGGGAGTCGACCGTCCTCCAGGCGACGTACGACCTGGTGGACTACGTCTCCCTGCACGCCTACTACGAGGAGATCGACGGAGACCGCGACTCCTTCCTGGCGTCCGCCGTGGACATGGAGCACTTCATCGAGTCGGTCGTCGCCACCTGCGACCACGTCCGCGCCCGTCTGAAGACGGACAAGCGCATCAACCTCTCCTTCGACGAGTGGAACGTCTGGTACCAGAAGCGGCCCAACCCGCACGCGGTGGAGGAGTGGCAGCAGGCGCCGCGCCTGCTGGAGGACGTCTACACCGTCACCGACGCCGTGGTCTTCGGCTCGCTGCTCATCGCGCTGCTGCGGCACGCCGACCGAGTGACCTCCGCCTCGCTGGCTCAGCTCGTCAACGTCATCGCGCCGATCATGACCGAGCCCGGCGGCGCGGCGTGGCGGCAGACCACGTTCTACCCCTTCGCCCAGGCATCGGCGTACGGGCGCGGCCGGGTGCTGCGCGTGGAGGTGGACAGCCCGACGTACGCCACCGCCAGGTTCGGTGAGGTACCGCTGCTGCACGCCACCGCGGTGATCGACGACGAGAGCGGCGACATCACCGTCTTCGCGGTCAACCGCAGCCAGACGGACGCCCTTCCCCTGAAGGTCGACCTGCGCGGCGTCGACGCCCACACCCTGGTGGAGCACCTCGTCCTGGCCGACGGCGACCCGGAGGCCGTCAACACCGCGGACCGGCCCGACCGTGTCACTCCGCAGCCCGCCACAGGCACGGCCGTCACCGACGGCGTCCTGCACGCCGAACTCGCGCCGCTCTCCTGGAACATGATCCGCCTGACGCGCCGGAACGCCTGACGACTTCGCCGAACCGACCGCCCATGGGCCACCGCTGACGCCGGCTCATGGGCGTGCCGGGCCATCCGGATCACCACCGCACACCGGTGTCCTGGGACACCGTCGTACTCACTCCTGGGAAGAACCGATGACAGCCGTTGCCCGACCCCTGTTCCGAGACCCCGTGCACGACGGCGCGACCGACCCCACCGTCATCTGGAACCGGCACGCCGGCGAGTGGTGGATGTTCTACACGAGCCGTCGCGCCGACGCGCCGCCGATGAACGACGTGAGCTGGGTGCACGGGAGCGACATCGGGATCGCGTCCTCCTCTGACGGCGGGGCCTCCTGGCTGTACCGGGGAGTCGCCGAGGGGCTGGACACCGAGCCCGGGCGACACACCTACTGGGCCCCCGAGATCGTCGACGACGGAACCGAATACCACATGTTCGTCAGCGTGATCCGCGGTGTTCCGACCCAATGGGCGGGCCATGCACGCACGATCCGCCACTACACGAGCCACGACCTCTTCTCCTGGACCTACCGCTCCACCCTGTCGCTCTCGTCCGACAGAGTGATCGACGCCTGCGTCCTGCGGCTCCCCACCGGCGGCTACCGCATGTGGTACAAGGACGAGGCCGACCACGCGCACACCTATGCGGCCGACAGCGACGACCTGACGCGGTGGACCGTCCGGGGACCCGCGGTCGAGTGCTCGGAGCACGAGGGCCCCAATGTCTTCGAGCTCGGCGGCAGTTACTGGATGCTCGTCGACGAATGGCATGGCCTGCGCGTCCTTCACTCACGGGACCTGGAGACCTGGGAACCGCGAGGACTCGTCCTCGACCGTCCCGGGCACGGCCCCGACGACGGCTCGTACGGCTTCCACGCCGACGTCGTCACCAGCGAACTCGGCGCATTCGTCTTCTACTTCACCCACCCCGGGCGATCCGACGACACCCCTGGACGACACAGCGACCACGAGGACCGCCGAAGCTCGATCCAGGTCGCCCGCCTGCGGGTGAACGCGGACACTCTCGTCTGCGACCGCGACGAAACGCTGGAAACACCCGTCCTGCCTCTCGAAGGGCCCCTCCGGTGAGGGCGACCCGAAGAGTGACCGTGAGGGCCCGTCGCGCGGGGATGATCCCGTTCGTCGCCGCGCTCCTGCTCGCCACCGCATGCCGATCCGAAGTACCGGCAAGCTCCGGTGTGACCCTGCTCAACGGGGACCGGATCTCCCTCTCCGGCCCGACGGTCGTCTCGGCCCTTCCCATCGACGACCAGGGCGACGTCGACGCGGCGACAGCGCGGAGCCAGATCCCCTCGCTCAAGAGCGTGGCGCTTCAGTACCCCGACGTCCGGGTCCTCGTCACCGACTCGGACGGGCACACGACCGACCCCGCACTGCACAACTTCGTGGCGAACTGGGCCCTCCCGCCCGAACTCGCGGTCGCCGCGGACTCCGCCTCCGTGGGCGCACAACTCCCCACGGACGGACAGCTCCACACCCTGCTGATCGGGGCCGACGGACACGTCGCCGCCGAATGGTCGAACCAGGCCGCTCCGACACAGGCCATCGTCGCCGCACTCCGCAAGGTCACGGCGAGCACCGCCACCCATTCCGACAACGTCGTACGGAAGGCAGCACCATGAGACAAGTCGCAGAGATGAGACGGCTGTTCGCAGGCGCGGTCGTCACCATGCTGCTCGCCTGCGCCGCAGTGGCCCTCACACCGGCCACGCCGGCCCACGCAGCGGGTTCGGCCCACTACGTGGACTGCTCGGCGGCATCCAACGGGACCGGAACCTCCTCGTCGCCGTGGAACTCTCTGGCGGGCCCGAACGCAACGACGTTCGCCCCCGGCGACCAGTTGCTGTTCAAACGGGGGACTACCTGCACCGGCCTGCTGCACCCGCTGGGCTCGGGCAGCGCGGCGGGCGGATCGATCACCATGAGCGCCTACGGCACCGGCGCCCTGCCGGTCATCGCCGGGGGCGGTGGCACGGACGCGATCTATCTGTACAACCAGGAGTACTGGGAGATCTCCGATCTGGAGGTGACCAACACCGGCGCCGTGAAGGGCGCGAACGCGCGGCGCGGCGTCTACGTGGTCCTCGAGAACTTCGGCACCGGGGACCACTACAAGGTCAGCAATCTCAACGTCCACGACGTGAACGGAAACCAGTCGAAGGAGGTCGACGGCAGCGCCGGAATCCTCTTCTCCGTCATCGGGACCACATCCCCCAGCGCCTTCAACGACGTCGACATCGACGGCAACACCGTGGCCAACGTCGCCCGCAGCGGTATCAACATGTCCAGCACCTGGCTCTGCCGGCCGTCCATCGGCTGCAACAACCCGGCCTGGACTCCGTGGAGCGGCGTCGTCGTCCACAACAACACCGTCCACGACACGGACGGTGACGGCATCGTCGTCCAGATGTCGCAGAACGCTCTCATCGAGCACAACGTCGTCTACAACGCGGCGAAGGCCCCCAACGCGGCGAACGCCGGCATCTGGGCCTGGGACTCCGACGGCACCGTGATCCAGTACAACGAGGCGTACGGGACCCAGAAGAACACCGGGAACACCGACGGCCAGGGCTTCGACGTCGACTACGGCCAGGACGGCACCGTCGTCCAGTACAACTACAGCCACGACAACGCGGGAGGGTTCATCCTCTTCTGCGGCTGCGGCGGCGGATCGCACCTCGCGAGCAACGCGGTGGTCCGCTACAACGTCAGCGAGGACGACCGTCTGCGCGCCATCACCATGGACGGCTCGCAGGACTCCGCGTTCTACAACAACACCATCTACCTGCCGTCGGGTTCCACCGCCAACGTCCTCGAGGTCACGGGCGCCTGGAACGACCTGACGCTCGCCAACAACATCATCTACAACCTGGGCAGCGGCGGTTACGTCTACACGGCGGGCCAGCCGGCCTCGAACTTCGCCTGGCGCAACAACCTCTTCTACGGCAACCACCCGGCCAGTGAGCCCACCGACCCGGGGAAGATCACGGCGGATCCACTGCTCTCCTCGCCCGGCAGCGGCGGTACGGGCATCGGCAGCGTCGCGGGCTACCAGCTGACCGCGTCCTCTCCCGCCATCGGTGCGGGAGTCGTCGTACCCGACAACGGCGGCAAGGACTACTGGGGCTCGGCCGTTCCCGCGACCTGCGCACCCGACATCGGCGCCGACCAGTTCAGTGCTCCCTCCGACTCGACCTGCCTCGCCAATGAGAACCTCGGCTTCGAGAAGGGGTCGACCTCGGGGTGGAGCGCGTGGAACTCCGCCTCGGTGGTGAACTCGGGCGCCCACTCCGGGACTTACGCGGCGCGTGTCGGGCCGTCGCCCGCCTCGCTCGAACAGTACGTCCCTGTCGCGCCGCGGACGACGTACCGCGTCTCGGGCTGGGTGAAGTCGGCCGTCGCCGGCGAGATCGTGAACGTCGGTGTCAAGAACACCGGTGGTCTGGAAACGGTGGCGAGCGCCGGCGGCACCGCGTGGACGTTCGTCTCCGCCGACTTCACCACCGGGGCGACGAACAACACCGTGCGGCTGTACTGCTACAAGAGTTCGGGTACGGGGAACGGCTACTGCGACGACTTGGCCGTCACCCCCGTCAGGAACTACGCGGTCAACGGCAACCTCGAGTCCGGCCACACCGTGCCCTGGCGCAACGGCGACTTCTCGCTCACGAGCACGGCGGCCAACGGCAACGCCGCCGCGCTGACCAACGCGTCCCTGAGCTCAGGCTCCCTGTTCCAGATCGTCACCGGCCTCACGCCGAACACCACCTACCGGCTGACCGGCTCCCTCGCGAGCCAGACCGCCGGCACCACGACGGCACTGGAGGCCAAGCTCTACAACGGCGCCGCCGTCACGAGTGCCTCGACCACATCGAGCACCTACTCGAAGCAGTCGACGACCTTCACCACGGGCGCGGGCGTGACCTCCGCGCGCATCTACTGCCACCTCGTCTCCGGAAGCGGCGACGGCTACTGCGACGAAGTCACCCTGACCCAGCAGTGACCCGCGGCGGGGGGGGGGGGGGGGGGGGGGGGGGGGGGGGGGGGGGGGGGGG
>NZ_JBMNDS010000128.1:0-17918 GCF_052543295.1 Streptomyces sp. SAS_270 | reverse complement strand
ACGCCCGGCGCAGCGCCACCCAAGGCCGCTCCTCGTCAGGGCGGGCGGCGAGCGCTTCCGCGACGTGCTGGCCATCGCCCTCCAGACCGCCCAGCACGATGTCTTCCTTTGTCCCGAAGTACCGGAAGAGGCTGGCGCGTGACAGTCCCGCTTCGGCGGCGATCTGGTCGGCGGTCGTGCGGTCGAAGCCCTGAGAGGTGAAGAGCCGGAGCGCCACTTCTGTCACTTCCGCCCGGACCGTTGCCCGCATGCGTTCACGCAGACCGGGCGGCTTCGGCGGGGTGGGGTTGGCGGTGCTGGCGGAGTCGGTCATACGAGAAACACTACCGCCAAGACTCAACTTGAGACTTGGTCTCAAGGATGCATCCCGCCCGCACGCATCAACCGGACATCGAATCATCTTGAGACTTAGTCTCAAGTAGATGTAGAGTCTCTCCGTGGAGGTTGCATTTCGAACGGAGTGCTGCGAACCGGCAGCCCACCCGACTCCCGCCTGCCTCTCTCACCCGACCCCCTTCTTGAGGAAAGCTGCTATGACTACCGCGTTCGACCCGATCGACCTGAGCGGCAAGACGCTCGCCAACCGCATCGCCATGGCGCCGATGACCCGCAGCCGCGCCGACGCTCCCGCAGCCACGGCGACGGAACTGATGGCCACCTACTACGCCCAACGCGCGAGCGCCGGCCTGATCATCACTGAGGGCATCCAGCCGTCGTTGGCCGGCCAGGGCTACACCAACACCCCCGGCCTGCACTCCGCCCAGCAGGTCGACGCCTGGCGGAAGGTGACCGACGCCGTCCACGCCCAGGGCGGCACGATCTTCGCGCAGCTGATGCACACCGGCCGGATCAGCCACCCCAGCCTGCTGCCCGACGGCCTCATCCCCGTCGCCCCCTCCGCCGTCGCGGCGACGGGCCAGGTGTTCACGCACCAGGGCCCCCAGGACTACGTCACGCCCAAGGAACTGGACCAGGACGACATCGCCCAGACGGTCGCCGACTACGCCGACGCCGCGCGCAACGCGATCGCCGCCGGTTTCGACGGCGTGGAGATCCATGGGGCGAACGGCTACCTGATACACCAGTTCCTCGCCCCCAACACCAATCTGCGCGCCGACAGTTGGGGAGGCGGGGCCGCGGACCGGGTCCGCTTCGGTATCGAGGTCGCCACGGCTGTCGCGGAGGCGATCGGTGGCCACCGGACCGGCTTCCGTATCTCTCCCGGCAACCCCTACAACGACATCGCCGAGACCGACTCGGCGGATGTTCTGGAGACCTACACCACCCTGATCGCCCATCTCGCCCGGCTGGACCTCGCCTACCTGCACCTGCTCGAGAGCCCGGACCGCGACCTGACTGCCCGGCTGCGCAAGGACTGGCCGACGGCGTTCATCCTCAACCCCTTCACCCACACCGAGCCCACCGGCCCCGGCGCTGTCGCTCACATCGAGGACGGCACCGCGGACATCATCGCCTTCGGCGCGCTGTTCCTGGCCAACCCCGACCTGCCCGCCCGCCTCGCAGCCGGCGGCCCTTACAACGCCCCCGATGCGGCAACTTTCTACGGCGGCGACCAAAGGGGCTACACCGACTACCCGGCGCTGCACGCCGACAGGGCGTGACCTGTAAAGAAGTCACCATCCGCGGGGTTCTAACGGAGCGTGAGGAGAAGAACAGCATCGCGATCGCCTCCAACGAGGCGTTCACCGGGTGAGCAAGACCTTCGCCGACCCGCGGCTCTGCGCGGCGACCGTGGACCGGCTCACCTTCAACGCCACCCTCATCGAGACCGGCACCGAGTCCTACCGCCTGGCCCGCATCAGGGCAACCAAGAGCAACGGGACGCAGTAGAGACCCTCTTCGGGCTTCGTGCGCGATCAACCGGGGGAGGGTCAGCTCCCGCCGCGGAGCGCGTCGAGGACGTGGGACCAGGCAGCCGTCCCCAAAAGCGCGTCAGCTTCGGGCGTGCCTCCGTACTGGAAGCGCGGGGATGCCGAGGCTGGGCTCTCGCCAGGAAAACGAGGGCGGTGACCGGCATCATGGCGGGCGATGAGACGCACCGTGGCCCCAACTGAGCGCCGGCGTTGCGCCAGTTGTTCGGCGAAGGGAAGAGACGGCCACATCGCATCGTCGCCGCCTGCGACCAGCACCAGATCGGCCCGCGCCTTGTCGACGGGGATCTCCGCCGGAGAGAGCAGACCGGCAAACGTCCGCTCGCTGAGTTCGTACCACCCGCGGATGGCGACCGGCCCACCGCCCACCTCTGCGGGAGTCCAGGAATCGTCCATCGGGACGAAAGGCAGCGCCTGCTCTCGCCAGGTCCAGGACGATCGATAAGGGTGTCGTGCTCCGTCGCGGCCTGGCCCGACGTTGCACCAGACCCGGGACGTGGGCGACATCGCGATGACGACGTCCACGCGCGGATCGTGCACTGCCGTGAGCAGAGCTGCCTCAGCCCCCTTGGAAGTGCCCAGGATGCCGATGCGCTCCGCCCCGTTCAACCGGAGGAAGCCGACGGCGGCGGTGAACGTCTCCAGGGGGATCTCGCAGATCCCCGGGGTCTGCCCCGGACCGCCGAACCAGCGGATCGACACGGCCGTCATGCCCTGCTGGGCAAGGATGCGTGCTCTCTCTCGTTCGACGCGCCCGCTGGAACCCGCCAGGACCAGGACACCGATGTCACTGCCGCGGGCGGGAGCGGCCAGAATGCCCTCCCAGGGGTCGGTCAGCTCGCACTCGCTGACATCCACGTGGCCCCCGTCGGTCCGCCTCAACTGTCAGCGCAGCCTAATCGGCGCCGGCGTCCGGCGGGCCAGGTCGGGGTCGGCCGGGTCGAACCGGGCGACCTCCGCGGCGTGCACCGCATGGATGGCGACCAGGCCGACGATGAGTCGCGCGGCGGGGCCATCAAGCCGGTCCAGGGCACCTGGTCCTTTACTGCGTTGAGCCAGGTTGGCCTGCCCCGATGGCGTCGGGAGCGAATGGCCGTGGTGTCTCCGGCGATGAAGCCCCTGACGAGCCGGAGGTGCTGGATGGTCTCCAGCAGCCGGACGGCTTGCTGACCGATTTCCTTGCTGGGGGCGTGGACGGCCATGCCCATGCTCAACCGGGGGTAGCGGCCTGCGAGTTCGGGGTCGGTGTGCTCGCCGGGAGCAGGGTGGCGCTGTAGCGCGAGGTCGGGCATAGACCTCGTCGCCCACCTTGAACCCGCGCACCGCGGGTCCGACGCGGCAGACGACGCCCGCGACGTCGTGCCCGAGCGCAGGGGGGTGAACGGGGCCGCGTGCAGGCTCCGGGTGTCGAGTGGACACCTCTTCCCGTACGGGTGTCGCGCCGCAGGTGAGGTGGTGGCGCGGGGTGGGCGGTGCGGAGGGCGCGGCGCTGATGGCGCTCGTTGAAATTGGTTCTGGCAGCACTTTCGTGAAGAACACGGCCGAGCCGAAACCTTGAGTCGAAGTGAAGTGCGATCCGTGCGTGGTAGGGCATAGCGTCCTGGGATGAGCAGCTTCAACACGCACCAGAGACGGGTCTACGACGAGGGCCTGCCGACGCGCGCCCGGCATACGAATTTGCGGTCGTGCCTCGTCCACTTCGCGCCCTACGGCTTCCGGGCCACGTATCACCATCTCTGTCTCAGCGCGGGGATCCCCAAGGATCTGGAGAAGGATCCGAGCTCGCTCATACGTGCCGTCGAGGAGTTGCACCACGCCCGACAGCTCTGGCTCGCTGACGAGCGTGCCTATGCCAACTGTCGCCGAGCGGACAAAGCGCGTGGCTTTCGGCAGGTGAAACGAGACGAGTCCTGGCGAGGCTGGCAGCGTGGGTGGGGGAACATTGCCTACTGTCCCGAGCCGACGATTCATCCCGACGAGCCGCTGCCAGCGGTGGTCGAGCGGGTGCTCCGTTCGTCAGTGCCGCCGGATGAAGCTCCTGCGCTGACGTGCCGTGTATGCGGAAACCGGGACAACACCAGCGTCTGGTACGACGGCGCCTACCGGATCCATCAGCTGTGCAGGGAATGCGGGGTCAGTCTCGCGGTGCAGCGGGCCGACGCGCCCGACCCGCTGTTGGCGGCCGACCATGCCCGGCAGTGGAAGGAGATCTGGAGGCTGCGCAACGAATCTCCTCGCAGCTACCCGAGCTGAGTTTTCGGCTGGGTGTGGGCATCACGGTGGGGTGAGAATCCGCGCTCGGAGGAGTGCGAAGGATGCGCGGCCGTACATGCTCCGCTTGAGGAGCTTGATTCTGCAGACGTGGCCCTCGACGACGCCGGAGCTGTAGGAGAGGGTGAGGCCGGCGGTGACGGCGTCGATGTCCTGGCGGAGGAAGCTGGCGAAGGAGTGGATCGGCCTCAGGTCGCAGCGTTCGGCCTGCCTGATCCACTCACCCAGCAGGTGGCCGCGGCGGTGACGGACCAGGTCGGTGAAGGCACAGGCCAGGTCGCAGGCGTTGGTGATGTCCGGGCAGGCCAGGCGGACTTGCTCCAGAGCATCGGTATCTCGCGGTGGGAGGTTCTCGCGTGGCCGCATGGTCCACCCGGTGATCTTGCGGGGAGCCGGGATGGGCGCGAGGGCTGGGACGGCTGTGCCGTCACGCAGGGTCCCCACGTAGCGGGAGAGCGTTGAGTACCCGCCGCGGAAGCCGCGGTCGCGGATCTGCCGGTAGAGCTCGGTGGCAACGGTGTTGCCGGCGGCGAACTCGGCCTGTAGGTACGGCTTGAACCGGTCGAGGGGTACGTTCCTGCGGTCGCGGGCGGAGGCCAGCAGGACATCGAAACTGGTATCGCGGTAGCGGCGCACGGTCTTGCGGTCCAGCCCGAGGTGGCGGGCGATCTCGCTGAGCGGGTAGCCGAGGTCGACCATGCGGTTGATCTCCTCATGGCGCCGCAGGACCCGGTCCACGATCAAGGTCGGCGGCAGAGCCTCCAGCGCCGGCATTCTCGGCTCGGCCCGTTGGGTGCGTTCGGCGTATTTCTGCAGGCAGGCGCGATGCTCATGGCAGGTCTTCTCCACCGCGAGGGAGAGGTTGCGCAGCAGGTGCCAGCGATCGGCCACCTCGATTGCGTTCGGGGCGGCTTCCTTGACCGCTCGGGTATAGGCACTGGCCCGGTCCCGGCACACCACTTCGGCTCCAGGGTGCTCGCGCAGCCAAGCGGCCAGCGTCTCGGAGGTTCTGTCCGGCAGGACATCGACCGGCCGACGGGCCTCGATGTCGACCAGGATGGTTCCGTAGCGGACGCCTCGCCGGAAGGCGAACTCGTCCACCCCTAACACCCGTGGGGCCCGCTCAGCTACTGCCGGAGCGTTGATCAGCCTCAGCAGTCTCATGCGCCCGGCGGGCACAGAGAGTTTCCTGCACAGTCGTGCGCCGGCCCGACCACCCAGCTCTGCTGCGATAGCGCGGAGCTGGCTCCGTAGTTCAGTAGTGGCCTGCTGGTGGCGTTCCGTCAGGCCTGCGACTTGCTCAACGAACGTGCGACGCAGGCAGGTTGGAGACTCGCAGAAGAACCGGCGCACGGTCAGCCGGACCAGCAGCGGCCGACCTCCTACAGGGCTGTCGGCCAGTATCCGGCAGTAGCGGCTGTGCACCCGACGGGATCCCGAACCGCAGTCCGGGCACGGTCTCGAAGGACAGTTACTCAACGCCTCCACGAGCAACTCGCCCATGAACGCCGCCACACGCTCCACCGACACCCCGGCTATCCCGGGAAAGAGCAGATCTTCAACCGACAACCGCGCAACCCCCATGACCAGTGCTTTCCCGCCCAAGCCACAGTCTGACCTCGTCTTTCACGAAAGTGCTGCCAGAACCCACAGCTCAGGCCGCGATTCTCAGCTCTTCGGGCAAAAGTACGCTGCCCTCATGACGCTCTACTTCGACGCGGCGGCAGTCCTGTTCCAGGTGTACCCGAGCTGCAACGGTCGCTGGGAGGACCGTCTGTGGCTCAACGTCCCGGGGCCGGTGTACGGCGCCGAGACGGATAACTGCGCGACAGGCCGACTCGAAGCCCCGCGTCACATCCACTACGGCGGTCAGTACTTCACGGAGTACGTATATCGCCAGCCGCGCACACTGGACGAGGTGAGGGACGTACTCAGTGCCATCGAGGCGGACCCTATGGACGGCTATGCCTGGGACGGAGACCAGCGGTGGACACCGGAGTTGGTCCGGGAGTGGTGGCGCGACCGGGAGCGGATCCTGGAGTACCTGAGAGACCAGGTACACGAGTGGGAGCGGTACGACCGGTGGATCCCGAACCAACGAGCAGTGGAGGGTGCCCTGGACTTCGCGGCCTACATCGCTGGCGGCACCGACTCCGGAAGCCTGGAGACTGACCTGCAGGTCTACCTCTACTGGCTACAGGAACGCCGCTCTCCCACCCCGGCCGACCGACTGCCCGAGCTCTAGACCGATATACCTCGACTTACCTGAGGCAGGACAGCAGCACGGCAGCCTCACATGACTCTGTAGCCACCATCGGGTCGGACGACGGGACCCGAGACCACGGCAACGAGAGGTGTGGCAGAACCATGGCCATTCTCCCAATCGAACGCAAACATCACGCTCCGCGACTGTCCCCAAGATCTGGCTCTGTCTCTGATTTGGGGGTGGGTGATGATCAAGAGTGCATGGGCATCACCTTGGCGTGGGGGATGTGGTCCGCCTCGCTGACCTCCTCTTTCCGGGGGTCGGACTCGAGGTAGAAGAAGTGCTTCTTGGGGACGCTGAGGTCCGTCTTGCTGTGCGGTCCACCGTAGGGTCGGCCGCCTGTCCGGGATGCGGATGGAGATCCTCGCGCGTGCACTGCTACTACCAGCGATGTCTGGCGGACCGTCCCGTCGCCGGTCGGCGGGTACGCCTCGATCTGCGGGCACGTCGTCTCGTCTGCGGCAACGGCAGTTGCGGGCGGCGGACCTTCGCCGAGCAAATCCCGGACCTGACCCGTCGACACGCACGCCGTACGAACGCTCTCACCGCCCAGCTCACGGACATCGCCCTGTTCCTGGGCGGACGAGCTGGAGCCAATCTGTGCGGACGCATGGCCGTCACCACCTGCAAGGACACGCTGCTCCGACTCATTCGCGCACTGCCCGTCCCGGCGGCAGAGTCTGTCCCGTGTCTGGGCGTGGATGAGTTTGCAGTGCGGCGCGGTCGTACCTACGCGACGATCCTCGTCGACATGACCACCCGCCGCCCTGTCGACGTCCTCGCGGACCGCACTGCGCACACCTTCGCCGCCTGGCTGCGCGGACACCCCGAGGTGAGGGTTGTCTGTCGCGACCGTGCCGGCTCCTTCCGCGATGGCGCCCATGCCGGTGCACCACAGGCCCGCCAAGTTGCCGATGCCTGGAACCTGTTGCACAACCTCGCCGAGGCCGTCGAGCGAGTCGTCGGACGACACCGCGCCGACCTGCGCGAACCCCTCGCCGTGCGGGCCAATCAGGATGACACCCGTCCACCAGCAGGCGTCCGCCCCGCCGCCCTGGGCGAACTTGACGTGCACGGACGGCAGCGGCCGCTGGTCGCCCGCACCGCGAACGCCACCAGCAGATCCACGAACGCATCGAACGTGGCGACAGCCTGCGAGCCATCGCCCGTGAACTTTGCCTCAGCCGCGGCACCGTCCTGCGCTTCGCGCGGGCCGCCGATGTCGAGCAGCTTCTCGTCGCGGCAACCAACCGCCCGAGCGTGATCGACGACTATCGGCTCTACCTGCATCACCGGTGGATGGAGGGCTGCACCAACGCTGCCGCACTCACCCGGGAGATCCAGCAGCTGGGCTATCGCGGCGACATCAACACCGTCCGCCGCCACCTGCGGCCCTACCGCACTGGGACGATCCCCACGGATGCTCCGCTGCCCCATCTGACCGTCCGCCGGGTCACCGACTGGATCATGCGCCGACCCGAACACCTCACCGAGACCGAGCGCAAGTGCCTCGGCGAGCTGTGCGAACGCAGTCCCGCCCTGACCACGACCACCGAATACGCCCGGCGCCTGGCCGCGATGGTGCGCGAACGCCGCAGCGAGCATCTCGCCCTCGACGTCTGGCTCGCCGACGTCCGCCTCGACGGACAACGAGAACTCCCCACCCTGGCCGCCGGCATACGGCGCGACCACGCAGCAGTACTCGCCGCCCTGACCACCACCTTCACCTCGGGAGCGGTCGAGGGCAACGTCACCAGAATCAAGCTGCTGAAGAGACAGATGTACGGCCGGGCCAACTTCGACCTCCTACGACGCCGCATTCTTCTCTCACCTTGATCAACCGGCTGACACCCCCAAATCAGGGGGTCCCCGTAGTAATCGCCGAGAAAACAACGGATATCCCTGACCTGCACGAATGTGCCGTGACGATGGCCGGGTTGGTCGAGTAGATGAGCAAGTGCGACCAGCCTGGCGTCGGAGCGGGCGTGATGAGGCTGTTCACCTGACTGTGCCTCGCCCTGGCTTCTACGGTGTGGCGCACGGTGCCCACGAGGCGTGGGCGGTTGCGGTGGAGGTTCCGGGTGGCGACCCGTGTGTTCGCGGATGACGAGCTGGAACGGCTGCGGGGCTTCCCGGAGATCAACAGGGAAGAGCTGATCCGGTTCTTCACGCTGACCCCGGCGGACGTGGGGTTCATCGATCCGGGACGCGGTCGTAGCCCCAAGGACCGGATCGGGCTGGCTGTCCAGCTGTGCACGCTGCCCTGGCTCGGGTTCGTACCGGACGACGTCACTGCGGCCCCGCCGGCGGCGGTGGCCCGGCTCTCGGAACGCCTGCAGATACCCGTCGGCGAACTGCGGTTCTACGGGACGCGCAAACAGACCCGGACCGGCCACCTGCGGGAGGTGGCCGGGTATCTGAACTGGAAGTCCGCCAAGGCGATGCAGCTGAAGGAGCTGGACGAGTTCCTGCTCGCCCGGGCGATGGAGCACGACTCGCCCTCGCTGCTGTTCCGTCTGGCGTGCGAGCATCTGGCGGCCTCGCGGGTGGTACGGCCCGGGGTGGTCAGTCTGCTGGAGCGGGTGGCCGCCGCGCGGGCGGAGGCGGGCCGGGAGACCTACCAGCGGGTTCGGCACATGCTGACGCCCAAGCTGATGGGTGAGCTCGACGGCCTGCTGAGCGTGGATCCGGTGATCGGGGCAACGAGGCTGAACTGGCTGTCCACGGGCGCGACCGGGGACTCGGCGAACGCGGTCAAGGGGGAGCTGGAGAAGCTGGGGTTCCTGCGCGGCCTGGACGCCCATGCTCTGGACCTGACCGCGCTGCCCGCCGAGCGGCGCCGGTTTTTGGCCCAGGTGGGACGCCGGCTGACGCCGCAGTCGCTGGACCGGCGCGAACCCCAGCGCCGCCACCCGATCCTGCTGACGATCCTGGCGCAGTCGGCCGCCGACGTGCTGGACGAGGTCATCGGCCTGTTCGACCAGGCAGTCTCGGCCCGGGAGAGCCGGGCGCGGACCAAGATGCGCGACGCGCTGGCGGCGCGGGCCGCGGCCGGGGAGGGCCGCCAGGCGCTGCTGGACGAGATCCTGCCGGTGCTGCTGGATGTGGCCATCGAGGACGAGCAGGTCGGGGGACGGCTGCGGAACACCATCGGCATGGAGCGGCTGAGGGCCGCGGCGGCGGGGTCCGCACCCCGGCTGCCGCGCGATCACGGGCACCTGGCAATGCTGGACGACTCCTATACCTACCTGCGGCAGTTCACCCCGGACGTGCTGCGGGCCATCTCCTTTCAGGGCGGCACGGGTGCGGAGTCGCTGATGGAGGCCGTGAAGATCCTCAAGGAGCTGAACGCGACCGGGGCGCGGAAGGTCCCCGACGGGGCGCCCGCGGACTTTGTGCCGGTGCGCTGGGCTGGCTATCTGGAGCAGGCCGCGAAGTCCCGGGACGTCACGGCCTACCGGCACTTCTGGGAGCTGACGGTGCTGCTCGGTCTGCGCGACGGGCTGCGCTCGGGCGATGTGTACGTGCCCTCCTCGCGCCGGTACGCCGACCCGGCCTCGTACCTGTTCACGCCCGGGCAGTGGACGCTGCAGCGGGACCAGTTCTGTCAGCTGGTCGGCAAGCCCGCCTCGGCCAGGGCCGCACTGGACGCGTGCAGGGAGGAGCTTCAGGCAGCGATGGGGGACCTGGAGAAGGTCCTGGGCAACCGCCTGGCGGGCACCGGTGAAGTACGGCTGTCGGACAAGGGGGAGCTGATCATCCCTCCGCTGTCGGCCGAGGACGTGCCTGCTGAGGCCGCCTCGCTGCGCGATGAGCTCTCCGAGCTGCTGCCGCTGGCCCCGATCGCCTCGTTGCTGGTGGAGCTGGATCGCCGTACCGGGTTTCTGGACTGCATCACCCACGCCGGCGGGAAGCAGTCGCGCAGCCCGGAGCTCAAGCGCAACCTGTTGGCGGTGCTCATAGCCAATGCCACGAATCTGGGCTTGGTGCGGATGGCGGAGGCGTGCGGGATCTCCTACGACATCCTGGCGTGGACCCAGGAGTGGTACATCCGCGAGGAGACGCTGGCCGCGGCGAACGCCGCGATCGTGAACTACCACCACCGTCTGCCGATGACGCAGGCGTTCGGCGGCGGCACGCTGTCCTCCTCGGACGGGCAGCGGTTCCCGGTCCAGGGCAAGTCGACCACCGCGCGGGTGATGAAGAAGTACTTCGCCGGGCAGGGCCTGTCCACCTATACCCACGTCTCGGACCAGCACTCGACGTTCGGTACGAAGGTCATCGTGGTCACCCGGCGCGAGGCCCAGTACGTACTGGACGAGATCATGGGGAACAGGACCGACCTGCCGATCACCGAGCACGCCACCGACACGCATGGCGTGACGCTGGTCAACTTCGCATTGTTCGACCTGGTGGGGATGCAGCTCTCGCCGCGCATCCGGGATCTGGGGAAGATCACCCTGTACCGGATGGACGCGCAGCGCGAGGTGGGCAGGCTCTGGCCGGTCGCGGGACCGCTGCTGACCCAGAAGATCAACATGGGGTTGATCGAGGAGAACTGGGACGACCTGCTGCGTCTGGCCGCGTCGATCAAGTCGGGCATGCCACCGCCTCCCTGATCGTCGGCAAGCTCTCCGCCTCCTCCCGGCAGAACACTCTCGCGGCGTCGCTGAAGGAGTACGGGGCGCTGCGGCGCACCGTCTACGCCGCCCGCTACCTGGCGGACGAGACCTACCGCCGCAAGATCGCCCGGCAGCTCAACAAGGGCGAGTCGCTGCATTCCCTGCGCAGGGACCTGCACTACGCCCACCAGGGCAAGATCCGCGAACGGTTCCTGGCCGGGCAGACCGAGCAGGCGTGGTGCCTGACCGTGCTGACCAACTCCGTGGTGACCTGGACCACGGAGTACTACGGCCTGGCCGTCGCGCAGATGCGGGTCGAGGGCCGGGCGGTGGATGACGAACTGCTGGCGCACATCTCCCCGGCGCACAGCGAGAACGTCAACTATCACGGCACGATCAACGTCGAGGTCGACACCGAACTCGCCAAGCTCGACCCGGCCGGCTACCGGCCGCTGCGCTCCCGCCGTGAGCGGCCCTGAGCGCCACGGGCCGGGCCTGGTGCGCTCCGTATGTGCAAAGGCGGCTCGGGGCCGGGGTGTTGCTGCCATCGTGGTGGTGGACACGGACTGTCGGCGTGGTGGGGGGCGGCATGGGACGCAACGCCAGGTGGGCGGTGGCGGGGCTGGTGACGGCCGCGGCCTTCGCGGTGCCGGCATGGCTGTGCGGTGCTGTCGTGCTGCCACCGCTGCTGAAGGATCCCGCGATCCGCTGGTCGCTGGCCTCCACGCTCGGCGCGGTGCTGGGCTCGCTGGTTGTGTTGTGGGGCCACGGCTTCGTCACCCGGGCGCCAGCGACCGGGACCTCCGGCCGCGCGGTCCAGGCCACGGCCGAGCGCGCGATCGCCATCGGCGGGGACAACCGGGCCTCCGTCTCCACCGGAGACGCCAGTGCACCCGCCCCGCCTGCACCCGCCCCGCCCGCTGCCGGACCGGACCCCGCCCCGCCGCCGGCCACGGACACGGTGTCCGCGTCCGGGCCCCGTGCAATCGCCATCGGCGGAACCAACTCCGGTCCGCTGTCCACCGGCGATCAGCCCGCCGGTGGACAGCCTGGCGGGGCCCACCCGTGAGGTGGCCGTTGCGGCGGACCGGGAGGCAACCGGAACCCCCCGCCACCGGGCCCGGCCTACGGGTGGCGGCGAGCGCCGAGCGGGCCGCCGCCATCGGGGGCGACAACTACGCCCCCGTGCAGACCGGGGACCACGCCCGGGCGGTGTCCCTGCCGCCCGAGGCACTGCAGCCCCCCGCCCAGGTCGCCGCCCCGGCCGGGCTGGACAACCTGGCCGGGCGCCCGGGCCTGTTCGTCGGCCGCACCAGTGAACTGGACCGGCTCGATACCGCGCTCGCCGCCCCCGGCGGGGCCGTCGTCCAGGCCGTGCACGGCCTGGGCGGCATCGGCAAGAGCACCCTGGCCGCGCACTGGGCTGCCACCCGCCCCCACGGCTGTGCCCCCGTCCGGTGGCTCACCGCGGACACACCCGCCGGCGTGCAGCAGGGCCTGGCGGACCTGGCCGGCGCCCTGCAGCCGGCCCTGATCGGCGCCCTGCCCATCGAGGCCCTGGCGGAGTGGGCCCTGCAGTGGCTGGCCAGCCACACCGGCTGGCTGCTGATCCTGGACAACGTCAACGACCCGGCCGACATCGCCCCGCTCCTGGCCCGCACCCACGCGCAGGGACGCTTCCTGATCACCAGCCGCCTCGCCACCGCCTGGTACCACATCCCCACCGTCGTGCGCCTGGACGTCCTGGACGAGGCCGACGCACTCGACCTGCTCACCCGTATCGCCACCCACGCCGCACCCGGGCGGGATCTGGACGGCGCCATCGACCTGTGCGCGGAACTGGGCCAACTGCCCCTGGCCGTCGAACAGGCAGCCGCCTACCTCGCGCAGAATCCGCTCACCACCCCCCGCGCCTACCTCGCTCTGCTCGGCCAGTACCCGGCCGCGATGTACCGCGCCGGCGGCGTCGGCATCACCCCACCCGAACGCACCATCGCCCGGATCTGGCACCTCACCCTGAACCAGATCACCACACTCCAGCCCCAGGCCGCCGACTTGCTGCGCCTGCTGGCCTGGTACGCCCCCGACCAGATTCCCGCCACCCTCCTGGACGGCGGACCGGCCGACCCGCCCGCACTGAACGCCGCGTTCGGCGTCCTGACGGCCTACAGCATGATCAGGCCCGCCGCCGACACTCTGTCCGTTCACCGGCTCGTCCAGGCCGTCGCCCGGACACCGGACCCCGGCGACGCACACCGCACCCCCGCACTCATCGAACAAGCCCGCGAACAGGCCACCGCCTGCCTGCACAGCGCCCTGCCCGCAGACTGGGAAGACCCTGCCACCTGGCTGACCTGGCGCACCCTGCTCCCCCACATCGACGCACTCGCCGACCACACCACCCCAGACACCGACACCTCCACCACCGCCCGCATCCTCAACCTGACCGCGCTCTTCCTCGACAACCAGGGCCTGACCGCCCGCGCGATCAGCCACCTCCAACGCGCCCTTGAAGATCGGCTGCGGGTGCTGGGCGAAGACCACCCCGACGCCCTGGTCTCCCGCAGTAACCTCGCTGGCGCCTACCAGTCGGCGGGCGACCTGGGCCGCGCGATCCCGCTGTTCGAGCAGACCCTCACCGATCGGCTGCGGGTGCTGGGCGAAGACCACCCCGACATCCTGTCCTCCCGCAACAGACTCGCCTACGCCTACTGGTCGGCGGGCGACCTGGGCCGCGCGATCCCGCTGTTCGAGCAGACCCTCACCGATCGGCTGCGGGTGCTGGGCGAAGACCACCCCTTCACCCTGTCCTCCCGCAACAACCTCGCTGGCGCCTACCAGTCGGCGGGCGACCTGGGCCGCGCGATCCCGCTGCACGAGCAGACCCTCACCGATCGGCTGCGGGTGCTGGGCGAAGACCACCCCGACACCCTGACCTCCCGCAGCAACCTCGCCTACGCCTACGAGTTGGCGGGCGACCTGGGCCGCGCCATCCCGCTGTTCGAGCAGACCCTCGAAGACACGGTGCGGGTGCTGGGCGAAGACCACCCCGACGCCCTGGTCTCCCGCAGCAACCTCGCCTATGCCTACCGGTCGGCGGGCGACCTGGGCCGCGCGATCCCGCTGCACGAGCAGACCCTCACCGATCGGCTGCGGGTGCTGGGCGAAGACCACCCCGACACCCTGACCTCCCGCAGCAACCTCGCCTACGCCTACGAGTTGGCGGGCGACCTGGGCCGCGCGATCCCGCTGTTCGAACAGACCCTCGAAGACACGGTGCGGGTGTTGGGAAGAGACCATCCGCTGACGCATGCAGTCCGCCGCGCTCGTGCTGATGCTCTCGCCAAGCGAGCTGTCGACGGCCCCAAGTGGTGGTGAACTGGTGTGTCACAAGCATGGATGTGACACCGGGGCGGGACCGTTGAAGCGTGATCACGTTTCCGCAGGTCGGCCAGTGTCAGAACTCAGTGTCATAAGTCTTGGTCAAAAACCGCGCCACAGCGTTAAGTTCTGACACTGTGGGCGGATGGATCTTGCCTACGCGCGCGTCAGTACGACCGCTCAGGACCTCGACCGGCAGATCGACGCGCTTCGCGAAGCCGGTATCGCCGAGGAACACATCTACGTCGACAAGCGCACCGGCGCGAACATGGACCGCGAGGGCCTGACCGCACTACTCGGCTTCGCGCGGCCAGGCGACCGGATCAACGTGCTCACCCTGGACCGGCTCGGTCGGAACATGCGCGAGACCCTGAACCTCGTGCACGACCTCACCGAGCGCGACATCTTCCTGCGCACGCTCGGTGACAAGCTTGCCGTGGACACCAGCGAGCCGGGCCCCGGGACGGACATGGCCATCGCGCTGCTGGCGATGTTCGCGCAGATGGAGCGGATCTACATGCTGGAGCGCGCCGCCGGCGCCCGTGCCGCCAAGGAAGCCCGCGGACTTCCTACCGGACGGCCCGCGAAGCTCAACGCGACCACCCGCGCCGGAGCCGCCCAACGGATCAAGGACGGCGCCATCCCCGAACAGGTCGCCGCCGACCTCGGCATCAGCCGCTCCACGCTCTACCGAGAACTGCGCAAGCACCGCGAAGGCGCGACTGCCGGACCCGTCGGACAGGAAGGCTGACCAACGGGCGGGCCGTGTCTGTGCAGGTCAGGGATATCCGTTGTTTTTTCGGCGATTACTACGAGGACCCCGTGTCGGTGGTGACCCCCGTGTCGTTCACGGAGCAGCAGGAGCGGAAAGATCGGGACACACGTAAGGCCCGTGCCATTGGCACGGGCCTGACATGCTTGTGACCTGCGTCACACCGGATCAGGTTCACGGCCTGACCCGAGCCCTCCAAGCACCGGACGGCTCATGGGCATCACAGGATCTGTCCCTCGTTGTGTGGTTCCGTAACGCTGGGTGTTGGGGCTGTCAGGCGAGGAGGACTCGTCGTCGGAGCAGTTCGAGGCTGGCTCGGCCGTACATCTGTCGTTTGAGCATCTTGATGAGGTTGTTGTGTCCTTCGACGACGCCGGAGTTGTAGTCGAGGCTGAGGCCGGCGACGACGGCGTCGAGGTCCTGGCCGAGGCCGGTGACGAACGTCTGCAGCGCGGGCAGGTCGTCGTTTTCGACTCGGGTGATCCAGGCGTGCAGGTGCTGTCCGTCGCGGTGGTTCATCAGCTCGGCGAATGCCCGGGTGTGGCCGGCGGTTCGGGCCAGGGCCGGGGATCGGGCCAGAACTTCCTTGAGTTGCCGTGCCTGCTCGGTGTCGAGTCGGTCGGGGTGGCGGGTGATCCAGCTGGTCACATCCCGCACGGAGGGGTGTCTGCGCGGTGGATCGTGCGGCAAGGTGCTGCGCAGTCGGCTGACGTACCGGCGGACTACGGTCGCGCAGCCGGGATAGCCCAGCGCGCGGAGTTCGTCGAACAGTTGGCTGCCGGTCGTGCTGCCCTCGGCCCATCGCTCGTGCAGGTAGGGCTTGTAGGGATCGAGGATGCTGGTGCGGCCGGTCCACTGTCCGACCAGGAGCTCGTCCGGGTCCGCAGCGTGAGCGAGACGACGCACGGTGTTGCGGGCCAGCCGCAGCTGGCGGGCGATGGAGCGCAGGCCGTGCCCGTCGGCCAGGAGCGCGTGAACGGTGGCATGTTGTTCCCGGATGCGGTCCGAGAGTCGCCCAGATCGGCGAGGACCGGGCGGCTCGGCCGGGGCGAGCTTGCTGAGATCCAGCGTCGGCGGGCGAGAGGGTTCGACGGACTGCTCATGAAGTAGGGCCCGGTGATGGACGACGGTCTTCTCGACTGCCTCAGTGAGGTTCTTCCAGATGTGCCAGCGATCCGCGACATGGATCGCATCGGGGGCTCCGAGCCGCCCGGCCTCGGCGAACGCGATGGAGCGATCACGGCAAATGACTTCGATCCCGGGATGGCTGGCAAGCCACGCCGCCACCGTCGGCACGGTCCGGTCGGGCAGCAGATCGATCGGCCGCCGGGTGGTGATGTCCACCAGGATCGTTCCGTAGATGTGCCCCTTGCGCAGGGCGAACTCGTCGATGCCGAGCACTCGCGGTGTGGTGATCGCTGGCATCGGCACCTTCATGACCATGCGGAGCACGGTGTTCTTGCTGGCCACGATGCCCAGTTGGCGGGCCAGCCGGGATCCGGCACGGCCGGCCAGCGCGAGGCCGATGACGCCGAGGATCGTGCGTAATCGTTCGGTCCAGCGCCCGGACCTCCGGGTCAGGCCCTCAATCTGCTCCACGAACGTGCGGCGCCGGCAGTCCGTGCTGGTGCACAGGAATCGGCGCACCCGCAAGGCGATCACCACCGGCTGGTGGGCGATGGGAAGGTCGGCAGGAAAGCGCAGATAAGAACCGTGTTTCCGCGTCGACCAACAGCCGCACTCCGGACATGGGGCTCCGGTCGCGGTTGCTTGCGCATGGAGTTGCAGCACCCCGTCGACGCTCACAGCCTGCGTGGTCACCACGCCTGGAACGAGCGGGAACAGCATTGTCGTCAGAGGCATCCTCATGTCGTTCATACCGTTTGAGGGTGCGGACACCAGCCTCACTACGGACGGCGCAGGGGCAGAGCATCGGATGCACTACCGAAGTCTCCTCACGCCCGCGCACGAGCCGCCTCTCACAACGATGCGACGGTGAGGGCTAGTTCAGATACTCACCGTTACGGCACCACACAACGAGGGACAGATCCACTTTTTCAGCCGTCGCCGACACCCGCGCACGCGGGGATGGTCCCAAGTTCGTCAACGGCGGTTCCTTCGCGGGAGGCTGCTCCCCGCGCGCGGGGATGGCCCCGGGCGGACCCGTTGCCCGGACTGGCTGTGGACTCGAGAGAGAAGTCGTCTGTCTGCGACTTCGGGAGTCACTTCGTGAAGCTGCTGAGTGATCAATGTCAACAAGTTTGGGAGTCACCGCAGCCGCTGTCGGGCCAGCCCGGAACGCAGTCCACCATTCATGGTGATCGTATGGAGATGTGCGGAACTCCTCCGACGAACCTGGCTTGGGGCTGCACGCACCGTGAGACTTGCAGCCAGCCGTGGCCACGGTTCCGTTCATCGAACGTCGAGCAGGTCCGCACCCTGTACTCGCCACCGCCCTGCGCACCGTGGTCGTCGTCGCCTACATGGAGCAGAGCCTGAGGGGGTAGTCATGAGATCGCGACTGCAGTGGATCCGCGGCCGCGGAGAGCATCTCATCGTCGAACGCAAACAGACCTACAGGGCAGAGCTCTTCGTCAAATTACTTGTCCTGGTCGGTGAGGGGCCTCGCGTTTGCCGGACAGGTGTCTGACCGTCTATTTCACGCGGCGATTCGCAACTTCTCGTACTCGGCGTGGACTTCGCGTGGAGGGCGG
>NZ_JBMNDS010000127.1:0-18063 GCF_052543295.1 Streptomyces sp. SAS_270 | reverse complement strand
CCCCCCCCCCCCCCCCCCCCCCCCCCCCCCCCCCCCCCCCCCCCCCCCCCCCCCCCCCCCCCCCCCCCCCCCCCCCCCCCCCCCCCCCCCCCCCCCTGGGCCGGTGAGCGAGGGGGTGGTGCCGTCCGACGGTGCGAGGCTGGGCGCGACAGGACATTCGCGCCGCCGGACGGAGTCTGGAGGTGTTGCCGGGACCGCGGCGGATGCGATGGAACCGGGGCGCCCCTCCCCTCAGGTCGAGAAGGGGGCCCGGAACCTTGACCACCGCACTGGCTCGCACTCCGCCGCGGTCCGGGTCGCCCGCTCCCGCCGTGTGACCACCCCTCATCCGGGTCCACGGCGCTTGCGGGCGGGTGTGAGGCTCAGTCCTCGCGCAGGGCGAGGACCGCCTCCTCCACGCGCTTTCCGTAGTCCGGGTCCGCGGCGTGGAAGTGGGCGAGGTTCTTCTCGATGACGTCGTCGCGGGAGACCTGCGCGAGACCGCCGGCGATGTTGGCGACCAGCCGGGCGCGCTCCTCGGCCGACATCAGGCGGTACAGCTCGCCCGCCTGGGCGAAGTGGTCGTCCTTGGTGTGCAGCGGCGCCTCGTGCGTACCCGTGTGGCCGTTCACCGCGAGGGGCGCCGACAGCGGGCGGCCGGTCTCGGCGGGGCCGTCGTAGGAGTTGGGCTCGTAGTTCTTGGCGGCGCGGCCCTGCGCGTTGGACGCCATCAGGCCGTCACGGCCGTAGTTGTGCGCGAGCGTCGCCTTCGGCGCGTTCACCGCGAGCAGGGTGTGGTTGACGCCCAGGCGGTAGCGGTGTGCGTCCGCGTAGGCGAACAGCCGGCCCTGGAGCATCTTGTCGGGCGAGGGACCGATGCCCGGAACGAAGTTGTTCGGGGAGAACGCGGCCTGCTCGACCTCGGCGAAGACGTTGTCCGGGTTGCGGTCCAGGACCAGGCGGCCCACCCGCTGCAGGGGGTGGTCGCGGTGCGGCCACACCTTGGTGAGGTCGAACGGGTTGAAGCGGTAGTCCGCCGCCTCGGCCGCCGGCATGATCTGCACGTACAGCGTCCAGGAGGGGTTGACGCCCCGCTCGATGGCCTGCAGCAGGTCCGTCTGGTGGGAGTTGGGGTCCTTGCCCGCGATCTCGGCGGCCTGCTCCGACGACAGGCTGCGGATGCCCTGGTTCGTCTTGAAGTGGTACTTGACGAAGAAGGCCTCGCCCTCGGCGTTGGTCCACTGGTAGGTGTGCGAGCCGTAGCCGTTCATGTGGCGGTACGACGCCGGGATGCCGCGGTCGCCCATCAGCCAGGTGATCTGGTGCGTCGCCTCGGGGGCGTGCGCCCAGAAGTCCCAGACGTTGTCCGGCTCCTGCTTGCCCGTGAACGGGTCGCGCTTCTGGGAGTGGATGAAGTCGGGGAACTTCAGGGGGTCCTTGATGAAGAAGACGGGGGTGTTGTTGCCGACGAGGTCGTAATTCCCCTCCTCCGTATAGAACTTGACCGCGAAGCCGCGCGGGTCGCGCACCGCGTCCGCGCCGCCCAGGTTGTCCGCCACGGTGGAGAAGCGCAGGAAGAGCTCGGTGCGCTTGCCCACCGTGTTCAGGAAGTCGGCGTACGTGAAGTCCGTGACGTCGTCGGTGACCTCGAAGTAGCCGTACGCGCCCGAGCCGCGGGCGTGCACCACGCGCTCCGGGATCCGCTCGCGGTTGAACCGGGCGAGCTTCTCCAGAAGGTGCTGGTCCTGGAGGAGGAGCGGGCCGCCTGCGCCGGCGGTGGCGGAGTTCTGGTTGTCGGCGACCGGGGCGCCGGACTCGGTCGTGAGCACGCGCTTCGACATCTGGACCTTCCGTACGAGAGGACAGCGGGGTCAGCGGAAACGTACTTCCGCTATGTGGACCCTCCGCTGCGTGGAGCCTAGGTTTGCGGCGTTCTGGCCGTCAACAGTTTGTTGAAGTTGATTCCGGGCCGCGGCGGCGCCTGGGCGCGACAGGACAGTTGTCAGCGCAGCCGCGGCCCGGAAGTCTCAGAGCTGCGCGCCGGAGAGGCGCTCGACCGCGCGCAGCAGCGCGGAGTGGTCCAGGCCGCCGTCGCCCTGGGCGCGCAGCGAGGCCACCAGCTGGGCGACCACGGCGCCGACGGGCAGGGCGGCGCCGACGTTGCGGGCGGCGTCCGTGACGATGCCCATGTCCTTGTGGTGGAGGTCGATGCGGAAGCCCGGCTTGAAGTCGCGGCTGAGGAAGTTGTCCTTCTTGCGCGTCAGCACGGTGGAGCCCGCGAGCCCGCCGTTGAGGACGTCGAGCGCGGCCTTCAGGTCCACGCCGGACTTCTCCAGGAAGACCACGGCCTCGGCGCACGCCTGGATGTTCACGGCGACGATCAGCTGGTTGGCCGCCTTCACGGTCTGGCCGGAGCCGTGCGGACCGCAGAGCACGATGGTCCTGCCGAGGGCCTCGAAGATCGGCTCGGCCTCGTCGAAGTCTGCCTGCCCGCCACCGACCATGATCGACAGTACGGCCTCGACCGCGCCGGCCTCGCCGCCGGAGACGGGGGCGTCAAGGACACGGATGCCCTTCTCCCCGGCCGCCTTGGCGAGATCGACGGAGGTCTGCGGGGTGATCGAGGACATGTCGATCAGCAGCGCACCGGAGCGCGCGTTCTCCAGGATGCCGTCGGGGCCGTACGCGATGGCCTCGACGTGCGGCGACGCGGGCACCATCGTGACGACCACGTCGGCATCCCGCACGGCCTCGGCGATGGAGCCCGCGACGGTGCCGCCGGCCGCGGCCAGCCGCTCCAGCTTGTCCTGTTCCAGGGTGAAGCCGGTGACGTCGTACCCGGCCTTGATCAGGTTCTCCGACATGGGGGAGCCCATGATGCCGAGACCGATCCATGCGACCTTGGGAAGATTGCTCATGAGGGTGCCTCTCTGACTGCAACTGCTGCGATACGTCGATGGGTTGCCGCGCGCTGCACAGGCGGGCGGCGCAAAGGTCAGCGGGCGGCGCGGGCCTCGCGCGGCAGCCAGTCGAAGGCCTCCGCGCTGCGCCCCTCGCCCGGCTTGTACTCCAGGCCCACCCAGCCGTCGTAACCGGCCTTGGCCAGCCGGCCGAGGAGGTCCGCCAGCGGGAGGGAGCCCGTGCCCGGCGCGCCGCGGCCCGGGTTGTCGGCGATCTGGACGTGGCCGGTCCTGGCCGCGTACCGCTCGATCACCGAGGGGAGGTCCTCGCCGTTCATGGACAGGTGGTAGAGGTCCATGAGGAACCTGGCGTTGTCGAGGCCTGTCGCCGCGTTGACCTTGTCCACGACCTCGATGCCGGCCGGGGCGCTCACCAGCGGGTAGAGCGGTGACTCCGGCTTGTTGAGCGTCTCGATCAGGAGGATCGCGCCGATCCGGCCCGCTGCCCGGGCCGCGAGCACCAGGTTCTCCAGTGCGAGCGCGTCCTGCTCGGCCGGCTCGACGCCCTCGACACGGTTGCCGTACAGCGCGTTGAGCGCCTTGCAGCCGAGCGACGCGGCGAAGTCCGCGGCCACGTCGATGTTGGCGCGGAACCGCTGCGACTCCTCGCCGGGGATCGACAGGGCGCCCCGGTCCGGGCCGGGCAGCTGCCCCGCGTAGAAGTTCAGGCCCGTCAGCTGGACGCCCGCGTCCTCGATCGCCTTCTTCAGGGCGTCGAGCTCGGACCGCTCGGGGGTGGGGGAGTCGACCCAGGGCCACCACAGCTCGACCGCGGTGAAGCCCGCCGCGGCGGCGGCCGCGGGGCGCTCCAGGAGCGGGAGTTCCGTGAAGAGGATCGACAGGTTGACGTTGAAGCGCGGCTCTGCAGCTGTGCCCGATTCAAAACCTGGCATGGGGTCGGCGCCCCCTTCCGTGCTGGCGATGTGAGTTTCCGTGATCCGGAGTGAATTCCGTATTGCGGAAGTTCGTTTCTGCTTAATGGAAGATTGCCGTCGGGTGTCGGGGCTTGTCAAGAGGGGGCCGCCACTCGCTGCGCCGGAAACGAGAGGGGGCTGCCGGAAAATCGAGACCGCGCAGTAGGTTGAGCGCGTGCGATTGAGAGTGGAGTTCACGACCGAGCCCTTCGACCTCGAAGAGGCGCCGCGGCACGCGCTGGTCGCCCGCGAGGTCATCGAGGCGGCCGAACTGGACGCCGTGGACGTCGGCCCGTTCGGCAACACCGCGGAGGGCGGCGCGGACGCGGTGCTGACCGCGGTCGACGCGCTGCTCCGCAAGGCGTTGGAGGCAGGAGCCACCCGGGTCTCGCTGCAGGTCAACGTGGTCGGGGAGAGCGCGGGCGCGGAGGGGGACCGGTGACCGGTTTCGGGGACGATCCCTTCGTCACGGCCGTCAAGCCGCTGGTCGACGCCATGGGCGGCGAGATGGTGCCGCCCGACCAGGCCGGCGCCGACGACGTCGTGCTGTCCTGGGAGGGCGCGGACGTCGTCGCCGTACGCCTGCCGCAGCTCGCCGACTCCCTCGATCACATCCTGGCCGCCCTGGAGCGCAAGCAGGGCAAGCCGCTGGCCGACCTCGACCGCAAGGCCAAGCAGGAGGTCGTACGGATACTCGAGGCGCGCGGAGCCTTCTCCGTGCGGCACGGCGTGGAGACCGTGGCGGGCGCCCTCGGCGTGAGCCGGTTCACCGTCTACAACTACCTCAACCGCGACAAGGAGGCGTGAGCCTCCCCGCCGGGTTTCGTTACCCGGAATTTTCAACAAAGTGTTGACGTGGTGTTGGGCAGGGGCGTTAGCTGGCCGCAGTCCGTTCAGCACGAAGGCCCTTCGCGGCCACGGAGGCTCCCGTGACTTCGACTTCCACGTCCCCGGGCCTGGCCCGGTTCAACGCCCTGGAGGAGCAGGCGGCCCTCGCCGCCCTCCACGAGGCGTGCGCCTCCACGGCGTGGGCCGACCGGCTGCTCGCCGTCCGCCCCTACACCACCACCGAGGACCTCTTCGTCGCCAGTGACGCCGCCATGGCCGAGCTGAGCGCCGCGGACCTGGCCGAGGCGATGGCCGGACACCCGCCCATCGGGCGGCCGAAGCCCGGCGACCCGACCTCCTCCCGGGAGCAGCGCGGCATGGCCGGCGCCTCCGAGGAACTCAAGGCGGAGATGCTCGAACTGAACCTGGCCTACCAGGAGAGGTTCGGCCATGTCTTCCTGATCTGCGCCACCGGCCGGACCGGCGAGCAGATGCGCGACGCGGTCAAGGAACGGATCGGCAACTCGCCCGAGCAGGAGCGCGAGATCGTCCGCGCGGAACTGGGCAGGATCAACCGCATCCGTCTCGGCAATCTCGTACAGGAAGAAAAGGCATGAGCACCGACACCACGGCCTCCGTGTCCACGCACATCCTGGACACCAGCGTCGGCCGCCCCGCCGAGGGCGTCGCCATCACGCTCGCGGCCCGCGCCGGCCGCGACGCCGACTGGCAGGCGCTCGGCGGCTCCGCGACCGACGCGGACGGCCGGTGCAAGGACCTCCCGGCGCTGCCGGAGGGGACGACTCACGTACGGCTCGACTTCGCCGTCGAGCAGTACTTCGAGTCGGACAACGTAAAAAAGCAAGCCGATGCGCAGCAGGACGCCCCCGCGAATCGGGACAGCGGTGCGTTTTTCCCCGAGGTGGCGATCACTTTCGCCGTCACGCCGGGCGAGCACTATCACGTACCGCTGCTGCTCAACCCGTTCGGCTACTCCGTTTACCGAGGGAGCTAGCAGACATGCCCACGATTCTGGGACAGAACCAGTACGGCAAGGCCGAGAACCGCGTAGTCAAGATCACCCGTGACGGCGACACGCACCACATCAAGGACCTGAACGTGTCGGTCGCGCTGAGCGGCGACATGCAGGAGGTCCACCTCTCGGGCTCCAACGCGAACGTCCTGCCGACGGACACCACCAAGAACACGGTGTACGCGTTCGCCAAGGAGTACGGCATCGAGTCCGCCGAGCAGTTCGGCATTCACCTCGCGCGCCACTTCGTGACGTCGCAGGAGCCGATCAAGCAGGCGCGCATCCGCATCGAGGAGTACTCCTGGGAGCGGATCGAGACCTCGGACGGCAACTCCCGGTTCATCGGCGCCGACGCGGTCAAGCACTCCTTCGTCCGCAAGGGCCAGGAGACCCGGGTCACCCAGATCACCTTCGACGGTGAGAATTGGGAGGTCATCTCCGGCCTCAAGGACCTCGTCGTGATGAACTCGACGAACTCCGAGTTCTGGGGCTACGTCAAGGACAAGTACACGACGCTCCAGGAGGCCTACGACCGCATCCTGGCGACCCAGGTCTCTGCTCGCTGGCGCTTCAACTGGTCCGGCGACGACCAGAAGATGCCCAACTGGGAGAAGTCCTACGACCAGGTCAGGAAGCACATGCTCCAGGCCTTCGCGGAGACGTACTCGCTCTCGCTGCAGCAGACCCTGTACCAGATGGGTTCGCGGATCATCAACAGCCGCAGCGAGATCGACGAGGTCCGCTTCTCGCTCCCGAACAAGCACCACTTCCTGGTGGACCTGAAGCCGTTCGGTCTGGAGAACGACAACGAGGTCTACTTCGCGGCGGACCGTCCCTACGGTCTGATCGAGGGCACCGTCCTGCGCGACGGCTGCGAACCGCGCATCCCGGTGGACCTCACCAACCTCTGACACCGCCGGTGCCCCCGGTCCGGCTCCGGCCGGGGGCACCGCACCCCCGCGGCACCCGTGGCTCCCCGGCCGCGGCACTCAAAACTCCTAGGGTCCTGCCGTGCCCTCTCCTCGACACGTAAAGGACGAACCATGGCAGCAGTCCAGCGCATCGTCATCGAGAACTGTGCGATCGCGACCGTCGACGCCGCCGACACCGAGTACGCCTCCGGGTACGTGGTCGTCGCCGACAACCTGATCGAGTCCCTCGGCGCGGGCAAGGCCCCCGAGGGTCTGGAGAACGTCGTACGCCGTATCGACGCGAGCGGCCACCTCGTGACCCCTGGTCTGGTCAACACCCACCACCACTTCTACCAGTGGATCACCCGCGGCCTCGCCACCGACCACAACCTCTTCAACTGGCTCGTCGCGCTCTACCCGACCTGGGCGCGCATCGACGAGGACATGACCTACGCGGCGGCGCAGGGCTCGCTCGCGATGATGGCCCGCGGCGGCGTCACCACCGCCATGGACCACCACTACGTCTTCCCGAAGGGCTCCGGCGACCTGTCCGGCTCCATCATCCGGGCAGCGCGCGAGACGGGCGTCCGCTTCACCCTCGCCCGCGGCTCCATGGACCGCAGCGAGAAGGACGGCGGCCTGCCCCCGGACTTCGCCGTCGAGACCCTCGAAGGGGCCCTCGCCGCCACCGAGGCGACCGTCGACGAGCACCACGACGCCTCCTTCGGCGCCATGACCCAGGTCGCCGTCGCGCCCTGCTCGCCGTTCTCCGTCTCCACCGAACTCATGAAGCAGGGCGCCGAGTTGGCCCGCCGCAAGGGCGTACGGCTGCACACGCACGGTTCGGAGACCGTGGAGGAGGAGCAGTTCTGCAAGGAACTGTTCGGCATGGGACCCACCGAGTACTTCGAGTCCACCGGCTGGCTCGGCGAGGACGTGTGGATGGCGCACTGCGTCCACATGAACGACTCCGACATCGCCGCCTTCGCCCGTACGAAGACGGGTGTCGCCCACTGTCCTTCGTCCAACGCCCGCCTGGCGGCCGGGATCGCGCGCGTCCCCGACATGCTCGCGGCCGGCGTCCCGGTCGGCCTCGGCGTCGACGGCACCGCCTCCAACGAGTCCGGCGAACTCCACACCGAACTGCGCAACGCCCTCCTCATCAACCGCCTCGGCGCCCACCGCGAAGCCGCCCTGAACGCCCGCCAGGCGCTGCGCCTCGGCACCTACGGGGGCGCCCAGGTCCTGGGCAGGGCAAGGGAGATCGGTTCCCTGGAGGCGGGCAAGCTCGCCGACCTGGTGCTGTGGAAGCTCGACACCCTCGCCCACGCCTCGATCGCCGACCCGGTGACCGCGCTGGTCTTCGGCGCCGCCGCACCGGTCACACTCTCCCTCGTCAACGGCCGGCCGGTGGTGGAGAACAGCCGCCTGCTGCACGTCGACGAGGACGCCATCGCCCGCTCCACGCGGGACGAGGCGCAGCGCCTCGCGCGCATCGCCGCGCAGGCCTGAACAGTTGAAGATCTCCGGCTGAGGGGGACGGCCCTCAGCCGGTAGCCGTGGACCCGAGCGGGGCCCACGGCGGCCGCCTCCGGGGTGCGCGCATGGACGTGCGTGCGCCCCGGAACGGTCTCCGTCGCGCAGATCTCCGTCTGCCGGCGTTCATCGTCCCGGTCCCGCACGACCGCGCATCACCTCCTTGAACCCCGCGTCAACGCCGACGTGCAACCGACCGGAGGAGCCGCCGTGGCCGACCAGCCCGCGCTCAGCACTGATGCAGTCCCGACCGGCGTGCCCAAGCACCCGGTCGACGAGAAGCTCCCGCCCCTGAAGATGGCGACCACCGGCCTCCAGCACGTGGCCGCCATGTACGCCGGAGTCGTCGCCCCACCCCTGATCGTCGGTGCGGCCATCGGCCTGTCGGCCACCGAACTGACCTTCCTGACCGGCGCCTGTCTGTTCACCGCGGGTCTCGCCACCTTCCTGCAGACCCTTGGCTTCTGGAAGATCGGCGCCCGGCTGCCGTTCGTCAACGGCGTCACCTTCGCCGGTGTCGCGCCCATGACCGCGGTCGTCGCCTCCACCAAGGACAAGAGCGACGCGCTGCCGATCATCTTCGGCGCGGTCATCGTCGCGGGCGTGCTCGGCTTCATAGCCGCCCCCTTCTTCTCCAAGGCGGTCCGCTTCTTCCCGCCCGTCGTCACCGGCTCCGTGATCACGCTCATCGGTATCTCGCTGCTGCCGGTCGCCTTCGGCTGGGCGCAGGGCCCCGACCCGGCGGCGGACGACTACGGTTCGAGGACGTTTCTGGGCCTGGCGGCAGGGACGCTCGTCATCGTCCTGGTGCTGCGCCGCTTCACCCGAGGCTTCGTCAAGCAGATCGCCGTACTGCTCGGCCTGGTCATCGGCACGCTCGTCGCGATCCCCTTCGGTGCCACGGACTTCAGCCCGGTGGCGGACGCGGACGTGATCGGCTTCCCGACCCCCTTCCACTTCGGCGCCCCGCAGTTCCAGGTCGCCGCGATCGTCTCGATGATCGTGGTCATGGTGGTCTCGATGACCGAATCGACCGCCGACATGCTGGCGCTCGGCGAGATCGTCGAACGGCCGGCCGACGAGAAGACGATCGCCGCCGGCCTGCGCGCCGACACCCTCGGCTCCGCGCTCAGCCCGTTCTTCAACGGTTTCATGTGCAGTGCGTTCGCGCAGAACATCGGCCTGGTCGCGATGACGAGGATCCGCAGCCGGTACGTCGTCGCCACGGGCGGCGGCTTCCTGGTCCTGATGGGCCTGTGCCCGATGGCCGCCTCGCTGATCGCGGTCGTCCCGCGCCCGGTGCTCGGCGGGGCGGGCGTCGTGCTCTTCGGCTCGGTCGCGGCCAGCGGAATCCAGACCCTCGTCCGGGCCGGGCTGGAGAAGGACAACAACGTCCTCATCGTCGCCGTGTCCCTCGCCGTCGGCATCATCCCGATCACGGCGCCGGGGTTCTACCACGCCTTCCCCGAGACGGCGCGGATCGTGCTCGACTCGGGGATCTCGACGGGCTGCGTGGCGGCGGTCGTCCTGAACCTGGTCTTCAACCACCTGGGCAAGGGACAGGAGGCCGGCGAGGTGACGCACCCGATGGAGGCGGGCGAGGACCTCACGACGGTCCCGGCCCACTGACCGGCGGCGCCAGGGCGTACGGAGGGTGCGGCACACGCGATGCGCCGCACCCTCCGCTCGTTCGTGCGGGTCAGCCGATGTGGTAGCTGTCGCCGTACACCTTCCAGTCCAGTGGCGGGTCCAGGTTCAGGTTCCGCTTCTTGAGGAAGACCCGCTGGGCGGTGTCCACCCGGCTGGTGTCCGAGTGCGCCTCCTCCTGCTTCATCGCCCAGACCCGGGCGTCGAGGAAGGCGTTCAGATACGTCACCTGGTCGCCACCCTGGGAGGGCGGCTGGGCATGCCCGAGGGCCCGCCTGCGGATGCTGCTGAAGCTCGTGCTGTCGCCGCCGTCGCCGTGCATCACGATGGCGTCGTAGTACGCGAACTGGCCGAGGGTGCCTATGCCGTCGGCCTTGCCCTGCCGTACGGCCGGGTTGAAGTAGACGCGGTCGCGCTCGTCGTTCTGCGCCTTCTGGAACGCCGAGTCCCCCGCCGCGCGGCGCCAGTCGCCCGGGAAGCCGGGGTCGAGGCCCTCGTGGGAGTCGTCGCCGTTCACGCGGCGCAGCGCGGGCAGGTACTTGGCGAGCACGTTGCCGGGCTTGCGCTGTGTGTACAGCTCGACGAGGTCGAGCATGTCGCCGGTGCCCGAACAGAAGCCGATGATCCCGGCCGTGTAGCCGCGGCCGTCGCCGATGTCCTCGATGTACTTGTACTGCGCCTTCCAGTCCAGCGAGGAGTTCTCGGCGCTGGACACCAGTTTCATGGCGATCTCCTTCTTCGCCGGATCGTCGAGGCCGACGGTCGCGGCGGTCGCGGACTCGGTCGCGAGGAGGGGGCCTGCCACCAGCGAGGCTCCGATCAGGGCGAGCAGAGTGCGGCGTGATGTGCGTGCGTGGGGGGTGTGCACGGTACCTCCGATGGGGGAGTGGGTCGTCCGAAGACTGTTAGGAAAGTTTCCTACCAGAGTTGGCGGATGGCGTACACCCGTCTCGGGGGCCGGAGTTGGCGGAAGGGGCGCGAGATGCCTACGGTCTGAGCGCACGTTCACGGTCACAAGGGGGAGAACCGTCATGAACGAGTCGGGCCGGGTCGAGGCCTTCAGCGACGGCGTCTTCGCCATCGCCATCACGCTGCTGATCCTGGAGATCAAGGTCCCCGAGACCGGCGAGCACGAGGGACTGTGGCACGCGCTGGGCGCGCAGTGGCCGTCGTATGCCGCCTATGTCGTCAGCTTCCTGGTCATCGGCATCATGTGGATCAACCACCACCAGGTCTTCACCCATGTCGTGCGCGTCGACCGCACGCTGATGTTCCTGAACCTGCTCGTGCTGATGGTCGTGGCCGCCGTGCCCTGGCCGACGGCGATGCTCGCGGAATACTTGCGCGAGGAGAAGGCGTCCCATGTGGCGGCCGCCGTCTACAGCATCGTCATGGTCGCGATGGCTCTGACGTTCCAGGCCCTGTGGTGGCATCTGACCCGCAGGGGCCACCTCTTCGACAGCCGTGTCGACGTAGAAGCCGCCCGCCGTACCCGCGTCCGCTTCGCGGTCGGCTCGCTCGCCTATCCCGCAACGGTCGCCCTGGCCTTCGTCTCGGCCCCGCTGACCCTGGCGGCCCACGGGCTGATCGCCGTCTACTACGGCTTCAACCAGGTCCCGGTGCCGGTCCGGGAAGCGGACGTCACCGAAGCGTGAGCGGTACCGGCCGGGTCAGGCCCTCCGCAGTGCCTGGCAGGGCCGGGCGGCCGGGAGCCGGCCGGTGAAGAACGAGGTGGGCGGGACTCCCATCAGCGCCCGGAAGTCGGATGCCATGTGCGACTGGTCGTAGTAACCGGTGGCGGCGGCGAGCTGGGCCCAGGACGTGTCCGGTACGTGCCGGGCGTGGGTGAGAAGGTGGCGGACGCGGGCGATGCGGGCGTAGTGCTTGGGGGAGACGCCGACGCCGTCCGCGAACAGATTGCGAAGCTGACGCTCGCTGACGGCGAGCCGACCCGCCAACTCCCTTACGCCGACGGCGAGATGCTCGGTGTCCGTCGACATCGCCGCGACCGCCGCGCGCAGCAGCTCGGCGCGTGAGCGGTCGGCCGGGGCGAGCCGCTCGGGCAGTGCCTCGGCCAGGTGGGGAAGCACCTGCTCGGGTTCGAGCGGGAGCAGTTCCGCCGCGAGCCGCTGGGCCGAGGCTTGTGGGAAGTCCTTCAACGACGTGACCGTGCCGACGAGTTCGACGGCCGGTACGCCGGTCAGAGGGCGGGCCGCGCCCGGCCCGAGCCGTAGCTGCACACAGGAGGTCAACCGCTTGCTCGCGTGGTACGAGGCGCGGGTGCGCGGTCCGACCACCAGTACGTCGCGGCGCCCGCTCTTCTCGACCCGCACCACCAGCTTGGTCGCCGCGTCCGGGACATGGGCGAACGGCTTGCTCAACTCGCCGTCGACGGAGGTGAATCCGGCATCGGTGAACCAGGGGAGCAGTGCCTCGGGCAGTTCGACGGCCGCCTCGACGAGGCTGTTCGCGCCGAGCTTCGTCTCGTACGGGGTGGTGGTCACCGCTCCACCGTAAACGCGCCCCGGTGATGCGCGGGCCCGGGAACCGTGCCGGTATTTCCTAGAGACCGGTGCCATCGGCTCGGCACGGTGGTCCACATGATCCTAGTGACCGGTGCCACGGGCACCATCGGCAGTGACGTCGTACGACAGTTGGTGGCGCGCGGCGAGAAGGTCCGCGCGCTGACCCGGGACCCGGCCCGCGCCCAGTTGCCCTCCGGCGTGGACGTGGTCCGCGGGGACTTCCAGGAACCCGACTCCCTCGGGGCCGCGATGGCCGGGGCGGCCGCACTCTTCGCGGTGGGCGTCCTTGGGCCGGGTGACGCCGACGCGGACGCGGACCTGGTCGCGGCGGCGCGGGCGGCGGGCGTACGCCGGGTCGTGAAACTCTCGGCCATCGGCACGGGAGACCCGGCCCTGGGTCCCGTGGCCGGCTGGCACCTCGGAGGTGAACAGGCCGTCCGGGAAAGCGGGTTGGAGTGGACGATCCTGCGGCCCTCCTCGTTCGCCTCCAACACCCTGAGCTGGGCGGCGGCGATCCGATCCGGCGACCCGGTGCCCAACATGACGGGCTCGGGCAGTCAGGGCGTCGTCGACCCCCGCGACGTCTCCGAGGTCGCCGTCGAGGCGCTGCTCGCCCCCGGGCACGCGGGCAGCACCTACACCCTGACCGGACCCGGCCTGCTCACCACCGCCGACCTGGCGGCCACCCTCGCCTCGGTCCTCGGCCGCCCGGTCCCCGCCGTCGACGTACCCCCGGACGCCCTGCGCGAGCAGTTCCTGCGGTCCGGCATGTCCGAGATCTACGTGGAGGGTGTTCTGGCGGGCACGGCGTACGTCCGCGCGGGCAGGAACGCGGTGGTGACGGAGGATGTCGGGCGGGTGCTCGGGCGTGAGGCGCGGACGTACGCGCAGTGGGCGCGGGATCACCGGGAGGCGTTCGCGTCGGCCTGAGGCCTGAGGCCTGAGGCCTGAGGCCCGAGGCCCGAGGCCGGACGGCGGTCGGTGCGTCAGAGGCCGAACAGCTCGGGTTTTGCCGCCAGTTCGCGGAAGAGCTCGCGGGGGTCCGCGACCAGCCTGCGCTCCTTGAGGTCCAGCAGCCCGCCGACCGCCGTGAACTCGGCGGCGATCGTGCCGTCCGTCTTGCGTATCGTCTGCTCGACCGTGTAGACCTTGCCGCCGTTCCAGGAGAAGGCGCACGTCACCTCGGTCTCGTCGCCGGCGAGCAGCTCCCGCTTGTAGCGGATGGTCGTCTCGAGGACCACCGGTCCAAGGCCCTCGGATATCAACGCCTCCTGGGTCACCCCGGCCGCCTGCAGCAGCGACCAGCGGGCGTGCTCCGCGTACTGCAGGTACACGCTCTGGTTCAGGTGTCCCAGGATGTCGGTCTCGTACCCGCGGACGGTGACGCTGACGGAAAACGGCTCTGCCACGACTTCCCCTTCGACGTTGTGCGCGATGACGAGGTCTTACAGTGTCATGCTCCGATCACGGTCTCCGTGGTGTGCGTCACGCCCGGCGCGGTGACGCCAGCACGTACCGCACGCCCGTCCGCGGCTCGGTGTGCTCACCGGCCTGCCAGCCGGCCTTCTCCAGCGTGGCGGCACAGCCGCGCAGCGCCTCGGGGTCCGGCTCGTGCACGGCGACGGCCTCCGGCTGCGGAGTCGCCCGCACCCGGTAGCCGGCCAAGTCCGTGCCCGCCGCGGGCCGGTGGCCCTCGGCCTCCAGGGCGAGCGCGGCGGCCCGCACCAGATGTGCGCGCTCCCACCCGCACGGCCGGTCCACGTCACCACCGGGATTGGTCATCCGGCGCAGCTCGAGCAGCCCCTGCCAGGCGCTGTGCACCTCCCGTATGCGGGCGGGCCCTGCGACCGGGCCCTCCTCGCCGCCGATCCGCGCCGCGAACACCCCCGAGTCCGGTGGAGCCTCCTGGACCGGCTCGGGCACGGGTGCCTGCGCCGTCGTCTCGCGCAGGCGATGCCCGGTCGGCGTCAGGAAGTGGTCGTGCGGCGGCCGCGGATGGCGGAAGGCGAGCCCCCGCTTCACCAGCGCCGCGAGCTGCGCCTCCGTGCCCCTCAGCCGCCCGGTCACGGGGTCGGCGGCGTCGATGACATGCCGCTGTGCGGCGGTCGGCGGTCGTGTCATGGCGCGCTCCTCCCCGGTGGACAGCCTGCTCGAACGGGCCGACAAAGGGCCGGACGGCCCGGCCGATCAGCCCGTTCGAAGACTACGACGGGGGTCTGACATTCCAGCCCGCGATCACCGGACGACCGTGTTCCGTACTGAGCCGGCAGAGCGTTCCGGTCGCGAGCTGGAACAGGGCGCCGCTCGACGGCGGCAGCCCGAGACGCCGGGCGGTCAGCACCCGCAGGAAGTGGCCGTGCGCCACCAGGACGACGCACCCCTCGTTGTTGGCGAACGCGGCATCCACCTTGGCCAGCACACGGTCGGCGCGTTCCCCCACCTCCTGCGGCGTCTCGCCGGGGTGCTCCGGCGGCCCGGGCGCGACCCCGTCGGTGAAGAGGAACCAGTCCGGCCGCTCACGCTGGATCTCGACGGTGGTGACCCCCTCGTACCCGCCGTAGTCCCATTCCCGCAGGTCCGTGTCGAGCGACGCCTCGTCGAGCCCGATGAGCTGCGCCGTCTCGCGAGCCCGCTGCAGCGGGCTGACGAAGGCGGCGCCGATCCGGTGCGAGCGGATCAGCGGGACCAGCCTGCGTGCCTCCTCCCGGCCGTTCTCGGTGAGCGGCACGTCCGTCGAGCCGGTGTGCCGCCCGGAACGCGACCACGCGGTCTCACCGTGCCGGACGAGGAAGAGATCACCCATGCGGCCACCCTAGGGGGCTTCTACTGCCGGTACCCGCCGAGGAACCGCCCGATCCGTCCGATCGCCGCCTCCAGGTCGTCCGCGTGGGGGAGCGTGAGGATGCGGAAGTGGTCCGGGGTCGGCCAGTTGAAGCCGGTGCCCTGGACGACCTGGATCTTCTCCCGCAGAAGCAGGTCGAGGACGAACTTCTCGTCGTCGTGGATCTTGTACACCTCGGGGTCGATGCGCGGGAACGCGTACAGGGCCCCCTTGGGTTTGACGCACGACACCCCGGGGATCTCGTTGAGCTTCTCCCACGCCACGTTGCGCTGTTCGTGGAGACGGCCGCCCGGGGCGGTCAGCTCGTGGATGGACTGACGTCCGCCGAGCGCGGCCTGAATGGCGTACTGGGCGGGCGCGTTGGGGCACAGCCGCATGGAGGCCAGCATCGTCAGGCCCTCCAGGTAGCTGCGGGCGTGCTGCTTGGGCCCGGTGACGACCAGCCAGCCGGAGCGGAACCCCGCCACCCGGTAGGTCTTGGAGAGGCCGCAGAAGGTGAGGACCACCAGATCGGGGGCGAGGACGGCGGCCGAGTGGTGCACGGCGTCGTCGTAGAGGATCTGGTCGTAGATCTCGTCGGCGAAGACCATCAGGCCGTGGCGGCGGGCGAGGTCGAGGATGCCCTCGATGATCTCCTTCGGATACACCGCGCCCGTCGGGTTGTTGGGGTTGATGATCACGACCGCGCGGGTCCGGTCGTTGATCTTCGCCTCCATGTCGGCCAGGTCCGGGTACCAGTCGGACTGCTCGTCGCAGAGGTAGTGGACCGCCTTGCCGCCGGCGAGTGTGGTGACCGCCGTCCACAGCGGGAAGTCCGGGGCGGGGATGAGGACTTCGTCGCCGTCCTCGATGAGCGCCTGGACCGCCATGGAGACGAGTTCGGAGACGCCGTTGCCCAGGAAGACGTCGTCCACGTCGACCGCGAGGCCCCGTTCCTGGTAGCGCTGGGCCACCGCGCGGCGGGCGGAGAGGATGCCGCGCGAGTCCGTGTAGCCGTGCGCCTGAGGCAGCATCCGGATCATGTCCTGGAGGATCTCCTCGGGCGCCTCGAAGCCGAAGGCCGCGGGGTTCCCGGTGTTGAGGCGCAGCACGCTGTGGCCCGCCTTCTCCAGCGCGTCGGCGTGCTCGATGACTGGACCGCGGATCTCGTAACAGACCTCGCTCAGCTTGCTCGACTGCCGGAACTCCATGCGCTGCGCCCTCCGGTTGTGGTGTTGCTTGGTTTTACCAAGTGGGTGCTTGGAAAGTCCAATGACATGTCTAGACTGCGTCCCATGTCACCTCGCCGAAGCTACGACCAGTACTGTTCAGCGGCCCGTGCGCTCGACCTCGTCGGGGACCGGTGGACCCTGCTGATCGTCCGGGAGCTGCTCGCCGGCCCGCGCCGCTACACCGACCTGCACGCGGACCTGCCGGGCGTGAGCACCGACGTACTCGCCTCGCGGCTGAAGGACATGGAGCGCGACGGCCTGACGACCCGCCGCCGGCTGCCGCCGCCCGCGGCCGCCTACGTCTACGAACTCACGCTGCGCGGACGGGAGTTGCTGCCCGTACTGCAGGCCCTCGGCGCCTGGGGCGCGCCCGCCCTGGCGGAGCGCCGGCCCACCGACGCGATCCGCGCCCACTGGTTCGCGCTGCCGCTGCTGCGCTGCCTGGCGGGCGAGGGTGAGGGTGTCGTCCAAGTGCGGCTGGACGAAGGGGAGTTCCATCTGCGCGTCGGTCCGGGCGAGGGGGCGGTCTACGGGGAGGGTTCCTCTGCCGAGGAGCCCGACACCCGCCTCGCGCTGGACACGGAGACGTGCGCGGCCCTGGACCAGGGGTCCCTGACGTTGCGTCAGGCCATCCAGGACGGGCGTATCGAGGTGTCGGGAGAGGGTCGGCTGGCCAAGGCGCTGCGCGACAACTGAGAACCAGGCCTTGCTCGGTCACTTCGAGCGACCTCGAAATCATTGCGGTCCACCCTGCGCCGACGTCAGGCTCGCGTTCCGGATTCCTCGCCCCGTTCCCGCACGGCACCCTGGAGCACGATCGCATGCGCATGAAGAAGTCCCTGGCCGTCCTGTTCAGCGCCGCCGCACTCGCCGTCGGCCTCGCAACCACCGCGGCCGCACCGGCCTCGGCCGCCTCCGGCTGCTGGTACAGCGGCAGCCACTGGTGGTGCAACAACACGAGCGGCGCCGCGGTCTACGGCTACAAGGACCAGGCCCGCAACTACCCGGACTCCAGCCGCGTCGTCGGCCGCATGTACTCCAACCCGAGCTGGTTCCAGTGCCGTTACGACGGCAGCCTGCCCGACGAGTACGTGGGCGGCCCGCACCCCTACCGCTGGGTGTGGACCGAGGCCGACAACGGCGCGTACGGCTGGATGAAGGACACCGCCATCTCCAGCGAGACCAACACGCTCCCGGCCTGCTGGTAGCAGTCCCGCTCGGCCCGGACACGTAGGCACAACTCACAGGGGGATTCATGCAGTTCATCAAGAGCGTCGCGGCCGCAGCGGCAGCCGTCGGGCTCGCCGCAGGACTCGTCGTCGCCACCGCACCCGCTTCGGCGGCGGCCTCCGGGTGTTGGTACCAGGGCTCGCACTGGTGGTGCAACAACGTGAGCGGCGCCGCGGTGTACGAACCGGCGCCGACGAACGGGGTCCCGCACGCGGACGTCGTCGTCGGACACATGTACTCCAACCCGAGCTGGTTCGTCTGCTACCGCGAAGACGGACCGTACGTCGGCGGGCCGCACCCCTACCGCTGGGTGTTCACCAAGGCCGACAACGGCGTGTGGGGCTATATGAAGGACACGTCGATCTATAGCGAGACGAACCCGCTGCCGGTCTGCTGACCGACCCGCCCCACAGGGGAGGCCCGCCGTGTCACGGGGGACACGGCGGG
>NZ_JBMNDS010000126.1:0-18434 GCF_052543295.1 Streptomyces sp. SAS_270 | reverse complement strand
GGTGACGGTCCAGTTGCTGGATCCTGTGACGGCGACGTTGAGGTTGTAGCGGTCGCTCCACTGCTGGCCCGCGGACAGGGTGGCGGTGCAACCACTGCCTCCGCCTCCACCCCCTCCGCCACCGTCGGGGGCCACGGCGCGACCGGTCTGCGGAGAGATCATGCCGGCGCACAGACCACGACCGGCCAGTCCCTGCGCGATGCGCGGGATCGCGGCGAGCGTGTTCGCGGACCAGTCGTGCATGAGGATGATCTGGCCGCTGGTGAGCCGGGCGTTGGCCTGCACGATCGCGTCGGTGCTCGCGCCGTTCCAGTCCTGCGAGTCGACGTCCCAGATGACCTCGGTCAGGCCGTACTTCGCCTCGACCGACCTCAGCGTCGAGTTGGTCTCACCGTAGGGCGGGCGGAACAGTTTCGGGGTGCCGCCCCCCGCGGCCGCGACGGCCTGCTGCGTCCGGGAGATCTCCGAGTCCATCTGCGACTGGCTGAGCTGGGTCATGTGCGGGTGGGTGTAACTGTGGTCGCCGACCCACATGCCCGCGTCGACCTGGGACTTGACCAGACCCGGGTTGGCGGCGGCGTACTGGCCCTCGTTGAACATCGTGGCCCTCAGCCCGTTCTGCCTGAGCGCGTTGAGCAGGTTCGACGTGCTGCCGGACGGGCCGTCGTCGAAGGTGAGCCCGACATACCCGTTGCAGGTGGCGGCGTGCGACGGGGTGGCGTCGATCACGGAGGCGGCCACGGTGCTCGCCACCGCCATGGCGGTCACGGCCACTCCCGTGACCAGGGAACGTAACGACGGACTCGGTCTGGTTCGCATGCGCATGGGAAGAGATCCTCCTCTCGGGTCCCCGGGGTCAGGTTGCGGTGCAGGTGACGGTTGGCCAGGTGGTGGTGCCGTTGGTCTGGATGGTGACGCCGAAGTTGTTGCCGCTGCCGTTGGGTTTTGCGGTGAGGACCTGGGCGCTGGGGTAGGTGGCGTTGATGTTCCAGGTGGAGAGGATCTTTTCGGGGGTGGGGACGTTCATGGTGACGGTCCAGTTGCTGGATCCTGTGACGGCGACGTTGAGGTTGTAGCGGTCGCTCCACTGCTGGCCCGCGGACAGGGTGGCGGTGCAACCACTGCCGCCTCCTCCGCCGCCGCCCCCGCCGCCACCGGAGGAGTCGCCCAGCGTGATGTTGGAGTTCCCGCTGCTCTGGTAGCCCTCGGTCGCGAGGATCATGTAGTTGAAGGACCCCAGGTTCATCCCGTGACTGGCCCAGGCGTCGAAGTGGTTGCCGGTGGTGATGGTGCCGCCCGTCCGCTTCGACTGGCGGACGCTCCAGTACTGGTTGAACGTCTTGTTGCCCTCGATGGAGGGGGCGTTGTAGCGCGTCGTCTCGTAGATGTCGTACGTGCCGCCGTCACTGTTGACCGTGCCCTTGAACGTGCCGGTCGGCCGGTAGGTGCCCCAGTTGTCGACGATGTAGTACTCCACGAGCGGGTTCTGCGACCAGCCGTAGAGGGCCAGGTAGGCATTGCCGGACGGATTGAAACTTCCCGAGTAGGTCACGCTGCGGCGGCCGCCGGTGCTCCAGCCCTTGCCGGCGACGAAGTTCCCCGTGTTGCTCCACGAGGTGCCGTAGTTGCCGCCCGATCCCAGGTTCATCGAGACCGACCCGGGGCTGTCGGTCCAGAACGAGTAGAAGTAGCCGTTGTTGGTGCCGGTCTGGTTCGAGTTGACGACCGTGTCGGCGTTGGCGCTGCCGGGCATGGTCATCGCGGCCACGGCGACCAGCAGCGTGGCGCAGACGCTGCTGAGCAGCAGCCTGAATCGGTTGAGTGTCCCGAAGCGGGCGCGCGGGCGGTTCGACGGCTGTGCGGGTGCGTCGTTCATGGGCGTGCTTCCTCCTCGTCCTGATGAGGCCGGTGGGGCGGTGAGCGAGCGCTGTCAACGGCGAACAGTGTTGGCCTGGCCCTGTCAACTGTCAACAGTTTCGACGATGATTGCGAAAGCTTCGCTCGCCGCCGGGCGCGTATGAGGGATGGTTCATCCAGGTCATCTGCCATATGGCCACTGGGCTTCCCTGAGTGATCGTCAAGAGGGCCTGAACGAGGATCAATGCGCCACCTCGTGACATCGAAAGTTTCGTAACGCTTCCGGATCATCGGCATACGCGAAACGCCCCGCCCCCAGAAGCTGGGGACGGGGCGTTTCGCGTGCGCTGGGCGGCGGTGGTCAGCGCGCCTCGCCGTCGTAGTCCTCGCCTTCCTCCAGGAGGTTCGCCGCAGCGCCCACGATGCTCGGATCGGGGCTGCCGACGACCTCCTCGTCCTTGCCCGTGTAGTCGAAGCGGGCCAGGACGCTGCGCATGGCCTCCACGCGGGCCCGCTTCTTGTCGTTGCTCTTCACCACGGTCCAGGGCGCCTGTTCGGTGTCCGTCTCGCGGAACATGGTGACCTTGGCGGCGGTGTAGTCGTCCCAGCGGTCCAGGGACGCCAGGTCCATCGGGCTCAGCTTCCACTGCCGTACGGGATCCACCTGACGGATCGTGAAACGGGTGCGCTGCTCGCTCTGCGAGACCGAGAACCAGAACTTCACCAGGTCCACGCCGTCGTCCACGAGCATCCGCTCGAAGGCGGGGGTCTGCCGCATGAAGCGCCGGTACTCGTCCTGCGAGCAGAAGCCCATCACCCGCTCGACACCGGCACGGTTGTACCAGGACCGGTCGAACATCACGATCTCGCCGGCGGTCGGCAGATGTTCGACGTACCGCTGGAAGTACCACTGCCCGCGCTCGCGTTCGGTGGGCTTCTCCAGCGCGACCACCCGGGCGCCCCGCGGGTTGAGATGCTCGGTGAAACGCTTGATCGTGCCGCCCTTGCCGGCCGCGTCCCGCCCCTCGAAGACGATGACGAGCCGACGGCCGGTCTCCTTGATCCAGCTCTGCAGCTTCAGCAGTTCGATCTGCTGGAGCCGCTTGTGCCAGTCGTATTCCTTGCGCTCCATACGCTCCTGGTAGGGGTAGTTCTCCCGCCAGGTGTCCACCGTTGTGCCGTCGGGCCGGATGAGCACCGGATCGTCGTGGTCGCTGTAGTCGACGGTCAGCCCCGTCAGCAGTGGCGTCATCGCACTCTCCTCGGCTCGTCTCAGTGGAACTGCGGCACGATCAGATAGATTCCGTACGCGACGACGGCCGCGCAGGTCAGAAAGCAGAGCCCGGCCTGTGCGAGGCCGAGCGCCTGGGTTCCGCCATCCTTCTCCCGTGCCGTCTCGACGCGGGCGAGGCCCAGGACGCCGAGGGCGAAGACCACGACCACGGAGACGGTGACGCCGACGCTCACCGCGGTGACCTGGCCGAGTGCGGTCCAGTCCAGATGCATTGTTCGAACTCTCCCTGGCTCAGGCGGCCGTGCCGACGTGCGTCGGCGTCGTGGCCCGGACGGTGACCTCGTGGGTGTCGTTGACGTTCGTCGCGTGCACCGGATTGCGGCGCGAGGCGAGCACGATCGACGTGGCCACGGCGACGGCCACCAGCGCGATCACCGCGGTGCCCAGGTTCCCGCCGTGCTTGACCACGCTCGCGGAGACTCCGCCGACCAGCGCGGCGGCGGGCAGTGTGACCAGCCACGCGATCACCATGCGGCCGGCCGTGCCCCAGCGCACCTCGGCCAGCCGCCGGCCGAGCCCGGCACCGAGGATGCCGCCGGAACACACCTGCGTGGTGGACAGCGCGAAACCCAGATGCGCGGAGGTGAGGATGACGGTGGTGGAGGCGGCCTCGGCCGCGAAGCCCTGGGGTGACTGGATGTCCGTCAGCCCCTTGCCCATCGTGCGGATGATCCGCCAGCCGCCGAGGTACGTGCCCAGGCCGATGGCGAGCCCCGCGGACGCGATCACCCATACCGGCGGTCCGGCGTCGTGACCGAGGGCTCCGGCCGAGATCAGCGTCAGTGTGATCACGCCCATGGTCTTCTGTGCGTCGTTGGTGCCGTGCGCGAGGGAGACCAGCGAGGCGGAGGCGATCTGCCCGAGGCGGAAGCCCTTGGTCACCGACTTCTCGCGGGCGCGAGCGGTGATCCGGTACGCGAGCAGCGCCGCGGCACCGGCCACCAGCGGCGAGGCCACCGCCGGGATCAGGATCTTCTCGACAACCTTGTCGAAGTGCACGCCGTGCGAACCCGCGCCGACCCACACCGCCCCGATCAGCCCTCCGAACAGGGCGTGCGAGGAACTCGACGGCAGCCCCACCAGCCAGGTCAGCAGATTCCACAGAATCGCTCCGACCAGCCCCGCGAAGATCATCCCCGGTGACACCAGCGTGTCGTCCACGATGCCGCCCGAGACGGTCTTCGCGACCTCCGTCGACAGGAAGGCGCCGACGATGTTCAGCACACCGCTGACCAGCACGGCCGTTCTTGGTTTGAGCGCGCCGGTGGCGATGGACGTGGCCATCGCGTTCGCCGTGTCATGGAAACCGTTGGTGAAGTCGAAGGCCAGTGCCGTGACGATGACGACCGCCACAAGGAACGTGATGTGGTCCATTCCCCGATGGAAGCAATCGCAGACGTACGAGGGGCGAAGCGAAGGTGAAGCCCATGTCAAAGCGCGTTCGGGCGCGGCCGGCCCACCGAACGGTCAGCGGCTCGCTTCGACGGGCGCGCCGAGCAGGCCGGTGAGCAGCGCGTCCGAAGCCGGGCGAAGGAGGTGCGTGCCGGCGGGGACGGATTCGAGGCCGACGACGAGGGCGAGGCAGATGTCGGCCGCCTGGGCCGGGGTGACGGGCCCGGCGGTACCCGCCTCGGCGAACAGGGCGGTCAGGAGGCTGCGCAGGTCGGTGGTGAAACCGGTGCAGATGCCTGCGAACAACCGCGCCTGCTCGTCGAGGAGTTCGGCCGTGTGCGGGGAGTCCCCGGACAACTGGAGCACCAGGTCGAACTTGGCCTCCAGGACACCCCGGATGCGGGTCGCGCAGGAGGCGTCCTGGTCCGCGGCCGCGCGGCGGGCCTGCGTGAGAGCCCGGTCGTGCAGGCGCCCGGCGAGCCTTCGGAAGGCGTCGTCCTTGCCGCGCACGTACTGGTAGACCGCCGACCGGGACACGCCCATGGCGGAGGCGATGTCGTCCATCGTGGTGCGCCGTACGCCGTACCTGGTCAGGCACTCGTACGTCGCGTCGAGGACCTCGTCGAGCCGGTCGGCGGGCAAGGTCAGGCCAGCTTCTTCAGCAGCTCGGCGGCGAGCGGAGCGGAGGAGGCGGGGTTCTGGCCGGTGACCAGGTTGCGGTCGACGATCACGTGCGGCGCCCACGGCTCGGCCACCTGGACCTGCACGCCGACCTCGGTCAGCCGGTCCTCCAGCAGCCACTTGGCCTTGTCCGCGAGCCCGCCCTGAACCTCCTCGGCGTTGGTGAACGCGGCCACCTGGTAGCCGGCGAACGTGTTGGAGCCGTCCTCCTTCGTGGCGGCGAGCATCGCGGCCGGGCCGTGGCACACGACACCGAGCGGCTTGCCCGACTCCAGCGCGAGGGTGAGCAGGCTGCCCGACTCGGCGTCGACCGCGAGGTCCTCCATCGGGCCGTGGCCGCCGGGGTAGAAGACGGCGGCGTAGTCGCCGAGGACGACGTCCGCCAGGTCGATGGGGTGCTGGAGCTCGGTGAAGGACGCCAGCGCCGCGGTCACCTTGTCGGCGCCCTCCTGCCCGCCGTTGACCGCGGGGGCCAGGCTGCCGCGGTCGACGGTGGGCACCACACCACCGGGGGTGGCGACGACGACCTCGTGGCCCGCGGCCTTGAACGCCTCGTACGGGGCCACGGCCTCCTCGGCCCAGAAGCCGCTGGGGTGCTTGGTGCCGTCGGCCAGGGTCCAGTGGTCGGCGCCCGTGACGACGAACAGAATCTTCGACATGGTGTGCTCTTCTCCGAGAGGGGTGGATCCGGGGTGCGGACCCGGAGGTGTGGTTCGGCCGTGGGTGCTGACGGAATGGATGCGCTGACGTTCTGCGTCCGAAGTGTCAGTACGGCCACGCATCGAAGGTAGGGCGGCCCGCGGCGGATTTCCAATGACGGATCCAATGGCTGCGATAGGAACTTTCATGGGTCTTCCGCGAAGCCGGACAGCCGAGGATCCGATCCGATCCTGACCCATGCACCCCCCGCGCCGCTATCCGGGCGCACCCCTTCCGTTACGGCAGGCGACCGCGCGATGCCGCTGCGTGGCTTGAGCCGATACCGTAAGAGGCCCGGCGCCGACGTCACGTCGGCTCCCACCGGGCGGAGGGGCACATGGGCGGGGACGGGCGCAGGGACGGGACCGGGCTGCCGAAGCTTCGCCTGGACGAGTTGCTGGAGGAACTCCAGCTCCGGATCGAGACCGTACGCGGCACCCGCGACCGGCTCCAGGGACTCCTGGAGGCGGTGCTGTCGGTGGGCCGTGAACTCGACCTCGCGCAGGTGCTGCGCCGGATCGTCGAAGCCGCCGTCGTCCTGGTCGACGCCGAGTACGGGGCGCTCGGCGTCATCGGGCAGCAGCAGAAACTCGCGCAGTTCATCCCGGTGGGCGTCAGCGACGAGGTGTGGGCCGCGATCGGCGACCTGCCCTCCGGACACGGCCTGCTCGGCGAACTCATCCGCCACCCCGAGGTGTTGCGGCTCACCGACCTGTCCGCACACCCGGCGTCCTCCGGATTCCCGGCGCACCACCCGCCCATGCACAGCTTCCTCGGCGCCCCGATCCTGGTCCGCGACACGGTCTTCGGCAACCTCTATCTGACCCAGAAGCGCGGTGGGGGAGACTTCGACCCCGAGGACGAGGCCGTCCTGTCGACCCTGGCCGTGGCCGCGGGTGTGGCCATCGAGAACGCCCGCCTGTACGGCGAGGTCAGGCTCAGGGAACGCTGGCTGGAGGCGGGCGCGGAGATCACCAGCGGGCTGCTGTCCGGGGTGGCCGAAGCAGAGGTCCTGGAGGTGATGCTCGAACGCGCCCGCGAGATCACCGGAGCCGACCTGGGCGTCGTCGACCTCGTCGTCGAGGGCACCGGCGACCTGCGCGGCGCGTTCGCGCTGGGCCAGCACGCCGAGACGCACCGAGGGCTCCTGCTGCCCAGGGAGGGCACCCTCGCGGGCGCCGCGCTGAGTGCGGGAACCCTCGTGGCGACCGCCGACGTGCGCAAGGACCCCCGGATCACGTACGGCCCCGACCGCTGGGAGGGACTCGGGCCCGCCGTGGCCGTCCCCATGGGCACCCGCGAGGGGCTCCGCGGTGTCCTCATGCTGGCCCGGGGCGCGGGTCGGCCGCCCTTCACGGAGGTCGAGACCGCACCGCTGCTCGGGTTCGCCGGGCAGGCCGCCCTCGCGATGGAACTCGCGGAACGGCGGCGCGACACCGAGCAGATGAGCCTGCTGGAGGACCGCGACCGGATCGCCCGCGACCTGCACGACCTGGCGATCCAGCGCCTGTTCGCGACCGGCATGACCCTGCAGAGCGCCCAGCGCTTCGTGCAGCATCCGCAGGCCGCCGAGCGCCTCGGCCGGGCGGTCGACGACCTGGACACCACCATCAAGATCATCCGGTCGACCATCTTCGGCCTGCGCGCCCATGAGACGCCGTCCGCCGGACTGCGCATCCGTGTGGTCCGCGCTCTGGAGGAAGTGGTCCCCGTACTCGGCTTCACCCCCGCGCTGCGGATGGAGGGGCTGGTCGACGTGGACGTCGCCGCCGCCCTTGCCGAGGACGCCCTCGCCGTCGTCGTCGAGGCACTCACCAATGTGGCCCGGCACGCACGGGCCACCGCCGCGGAGGTGGCACTCGTCGTCCGGGACGGACACCTCACCCTCGCCATCAGCGACAACGGCATCGGCACGGATGCCGGCAGCGGCCGCCGCAGCGGACTGCGCAACCTGTCGGAAAGAGCCGAACTTCTGGGCGGGCACCTGAAAGTGACGGTGCCTCAGGAAGGTGCGGGCACACGGCTGGAGTGGCGGGTGCCGCTCGGTCCGCGATGAGACCCGCTCGAACGCGCGGATGCCTCGACGGTGCGCGTGCCTCGACCGTGGGCGTGACGTGACCGGCGGCCACCCGCGGCGGGCCCGCGGTGAAGCCGGCCTCGACCGCGGCGAGGTGGAGGTCTCCCGGAAGGCCACCCCGACGCCGGCGGCGCGCGGGGTCAAGTCGAGCGCGGACGTCCGGCCTCAGCCACCGCTCCCGCCCCGCGCCCCCGGCGGCTGCGGATACTGTGCCGCGATCACCGCCGCCTGGACGCGCCGCTCCACGCCCAGCTTGGACAGCAGGCGCGAGATCCCGTTCTTCACCGTCTTCTCGGAAAGGTAGAGCCGTTTGCCGATCTGACGGTTCGTGAGTCCCTCGCCGATCAGGGCGAGGATCTCCCGCTCCCGCTCCGAGAGCGCGGTCAGACGACCGTCGCCCGGTGGGTCCGTGTCGCTCTGCGGGCCGCGCAGGCTGCTCATCAGCCGGGCGGTGGTGGCCGGATCGAGCATCGACTGCCCGGAGGCGACCGTGCGCACGGCCGAGATCAGGTCGGAGCCCCTGATCTGCTTCAGCACATAGCCGGAGGCCCCCGCCATGATCGCGTCCAGCAGTGCATCGTCGTCGTCGAACGAGGTCAGCATTAGACACGCCAACCCCGCCTCACGGGACCGCAGTTCACGGCAGACGGAGATCCCGTCACTGTCCGGGAGGCGTACGTCGAGGATCGCCACGTCGGGACGGAGCGCCGGAGCGCGGACCAGTGCCTGCTCGCTCGTCCCGGCCTCGCCGACGACCACCATGTCCGGTTCGGCGTCGATGAGGTCGTGCAGTCCCCGGCGGACCACCTCATGGTCGTCGAGGAGGAAGACCCGGATCGGTGTCGTGTTCGGCACTTGCTGCGTCGGTTCGACCATGCGCGCTGCTCCCGGGACGGCGGGGACTCTCGGCTGATCCTCGCGCACGACGGCACAAGTCGGACAGGGCCCAATGGTCCCGTCAGTGGACTGCACCACTGCCGTAGGGGGCGTACACATCGAGCAGGCGCGTACGGGCCGCGTGCAGCCGGTGGGCGAGCACCCGGCCGACCCAGTGCCCGACCGCGGCGCCCAGCGCGGGATCGGACCGGCACAGCAACCGCACGGTCGACGCGTCGAGTTCCTGGGCGTGCACCGGGCACAGTGCCTCCGCCCCGAGCTGCCACACGTAGGGCGGGAACAGCCAGGACCAGCCGAGGAGCTGGCCGAAGCCGAGCGTGTCGATGACGGGCGAGGGCCGGCCGGACACCCGCATGTCGAGGGCGACCGTCCCGCTGCGCACGATCCAGAAGTGATCGGCACGCCCGCCCGCCTCGAAGATGCGGGTGCCCTGCGGGAAGGACACCTCGCGGGCGAACCGCATCAGGCGTCCGCGATGCTCGGGTTCGAGGGCCTGGGACAGCGGCGGAGCCGGGGGAGCGGTCATGGGGTCCCCTTTCCGGAGCCGCCCGATGAGGGCGGCAGCTCCAGAGTCCCGTGCCGGTGCCGCGCCCGACAGGGGCCAACAGGCCCCCGCCCGGGCCCGAGCGGTCACGACCCGGGCGTCACGCCGTGCGCCGCCCCCACTCGGGTCCCATACGTGCCCACTCGCGCTCCCACTCGGCCAGCCGGTGGCGGCCGGCGATCCGGCGCACGAGGAAGTGCGTGACGAGGACGACGGCTGCGACGCAACCGCCGGTCAACGCTCCAGTGGTGACGGTGTGTTGCCAGACGGCGGTGCCGTTCAGCGGCGGCCCGACACTGCGGCCCCGGGTGTCGACCCAGACGCCGGCGCTCTCGCCGCGCAGGGTGCCCGCCGGGACACGGGCCGAGCCCGTCCGCGGGCCCTCGCCGGGCATGGTCCAGCGCACCTTCACCCAGTACATGTGCTCCTTGCCGCCGGGGGTCGTGGGCACCGCGGGTGGCGCGTCCTCGACGACCACGGCGTGCATCCGGTGACGTTCGGCGCGCTGTGCCGCGGCTTTCGCCTCGGTGGCGTCGTGTGCCCACCAGCCCGCGGCCACCGTCGCCAGCGGCGCCCCGACCAGCAGCAGCATGGCGATCACCGTGACCGTGCACGCCTCGACGACGTCCGAGCGGCGGCGCAGCGAATTGCGGCGCCAGCGCCAACCGCGTACCCGGGTTCGCATCTCAACCTCCTTGCCACCGCTGCCCGGCCCGCGGAGGGGCCGAACGGCCCCCACGAAGGGCCGGTCCACCTCTCCCGGCGTACCGCGCACGGCTGCGAGCGTCCACAGTGGACCCGCGCCGATTGCCTCGCCGTACGACTGATCCGAGTTCCCCGTGGAACCCGCGCAGGCACGCCGCGCAGCGAACAGGAGCCACGATGGCGAACGACCGTCCAGCCACGCTCGATGCGCGCTGGTGCGCCGCCGGCGAGGTGACGGCCGCATCCCCTTGCCGCCAAGGCTCCCTCCGCGGCCATGCGTTCCGCCGTCCGGCAGGGCCTGCCGGCTCCCGGCCCCGGACTCGTACGCGCCCCACCGGCTCTGGACCCACGGCCGCGGCACGGACGTGCCCGAGGCCGACGCGAGGGTCCGCACCGGCCGACCGCCGAACCCCCGAAAGGCAGGAGTCATGAACACCGGCACCCGTACCGTCACCGTCGGCATCGACGGCTCGCGGACCAGTCTGGACGCCGCCGACTGGGCCGCCCGCGAGGCCGAACGCCGCCACCTTCCACTGCGCCTGCTGCAGGCGGGCATCGCGCCGACGTCGCCCGTGCGCCTACCGGACGTCGACGTGCCCGCCGGGCGCATCCGCACCGCACTCGACCGGGCGGCGATCCAACTGTCCTACGCCCACCCGGCGTTGGACATCATCGCCCGCAGCACCGAGACGCCCGCGGTCCCGGCTCTGCTGGAGGCCGCGGCCCAGTCGGAGACGCTCGTCCTCGGCTCACGCGGTTTCACCGGTTTCGCGGGCTTCCTCGTCGGCTCGGTCGCCCTGGAGGTGTCGGCGCGCGCCGAGCGCCCGGTCGTCCTCGTGCGCGCGGGCGAACTCCCCGAGGACGAACGGAACCGGCCCATCGACGGGACGCCGCCGGATCAGGCCCCCTACCTGCCGGTGGTGCTCGGCCTCGACGTGGACCATCCGGCCGACGACCTCATCGGGTACGCCTTCGACGCGGCAGCCTCCCGCTCGACGGCGCTGCACGTCCTGCACACCTGGACGCTGCCCCCGCTGCGCGGCTGTGCCCCCGGTGTGCCGCTGCCCGACGTCAGCGCCGAGCGGGAGGAGGGCAAGTGGCGTGTCCTGTCGGCCACGTTGCAGCCGTGGCGCCACAAGTTCCCCGAGACCGACGTCCGGGAGGAAGTGGTCTACGGCCACCCCGGACACCATCTGCTCAAGGCGTCCACCGGGGCCGGCCTGCTGGTCATCGGCCGCAGGGCAGGCACGGGTGAGGCCGGTGCCGGTCACGGAACGGGCCTGGGCCGCGCCGTGCACTCACTGATCCACCACGCGACCTGCCCGGTAGCCGTGGTGCCGCACACCTGACGTTCCGTCCGCGGCGACCGAGCCGTCCAGGACCCGGCCGGCCTCAGCCGAAGCGCTCGATGCGGATGCGGTCCACGGGCTGCCCCGCCTCGACGAGCAGCCGCGAGGCATGCTCGGCGAACCCGTTGGAACCGCACACATAGGCCTCCCACCCACCAGGAGGCTGATCCGCCAGGAGCGGTGCCACATGTGCGGCCGCCATACGTCCTACGGCCATATCCTCGGGAGCGCTGCGCGTGAACACAGGTGTGGTCTCCTCGCCGTACTCCCGCGCGTAGATGAGCTCTTCGGGTCTGCGTGCCGAGACGAGCAGGCGCAGCGGTACCTCCAGATCGCGTGCGCGGTGGTGGCGCAGCATCGACATCAGGGGTACGACGCCGGAGCCCGCGCCGATGAGCAGTGCGGGCCGGTCGCCGGGCCAGGCGAAGAAGCCGCTGAGCGGGCCCCGTACCTCGACCGTGTCACCGATCGCGGCCCCGGTGTGGAACCAGCCGGACACCTCGCCGCCCTCGACATGATCCAAGGTCAGCTCGATGTGCCCGGAGTCGTCGGGCGCGGAGGCGATGGAGTAGTGGCGCTGGGCCGCGTAGCCGTCGTGTGCGGTCAGCCGCAGCATCAGGTGCTGGCCTGGCAGGTGCCCCGCCCACTGCGGCACCGCGAGGCGGAAGGTGGTCGCGTGCGGTGTCTCGCGGCGGATCCCGGTGAGCGTCGCGGTCTGCCAGGTGGCCGCCGTCCGGTTGCCGACGGCGATCCGGCCGGGCACGGCGAACCGCGTCGGCGGGACGAAGGGCCCGGGCAGGGTGGGTGCGGTCGTCATCGATACGGTCGTCTCAGTCACCGGAGTAGCGCTGCTCTTCCCAGGGGTTGCCGCGTGCGTGGTAGCCGTTCTGCTCCCAGAAGCCCGGCTCGTCGTGGTCGAGGATCCTGAGGCCCGCGATCCACTTGGCGCTCTTCCAGAAGTACAGGTGGGGCACGATCAGCCGCGCCGGGCCGCCGTGCTCGGCGGGCAGCGGCTTCCCGCCGTACTCCCAGACGATCCAGGCGCGGCCGCCGGTGAGGTCGGCGAGCGGGAGGTTCGTCGTGTATCCGGTGTGCGAGTAGGCGACCGCGTGGGTCGCCGCGGTGTCCGGGCGCGCGGCCTCGAGGAACGCGTCCAGGGACACTCCGCCGAAGCGCACCCCGAACTTCGACCAGCTCGTCACGCAGTGGATGTCGCCCTCGTACGCCGACGCGGGCAGTGTGTGCGCCTCGTCCCAGTCCCAGGTGCGCGGCTCGGCCACCAGACCGTCGACGCGGAAGGTCCAGTCGGCGGGCGTCAGATCGGGGGTGACCTCGGCGGACAGCACCGGCCAGTCGTCGCCCGCGTCGTACTGACCGGGCGGGAGTCCGGCGTTGTGGACGCGCGGGCGCCCGGTGAAGCCTCGGGTGACGTTCATAGGGGTGGTGCCTCCAGGCCGTCCGCACGGAGGCCCGCTGGTCGAGCGTGATCGATGCGCACGCGATTCGGACGCCGCGTACACGCTCCACGGTACGCGGAAGTGGACGCCACTCCCTGCACAGGGGTGCGCCGGCTCCCGATCATTGCGGCGGTGTGAACGCCTCGACGGGCCGGGAATAGCCGTGCCGTGATCTTCCTTGCCTCTAGTGCCCCGAACGATGGCCCATACATTCGGTGGCGGCGAACGAGAGTGAGGGAGCACATGCCCAAGGCGTACGTCTTCACGCGGTACGGCGGTCCGGGGACCGAGGCACTGGTGGAGCAGACCCGGCCGGGTCCCGGCCCCGGTCAGGTCCTGGTCGCCGTGCGCGCGGCGGGCGTGAATCCCGTCGACTGGAAGCAGCGCACCGGCTATCGCCGCCCCGGCGGCCCCGCTCGCGAGCTGCCCGCCGTCTTCGGCAACGAGGTCGCCGGTGTCGTCGAGGAGGTCGGCGCCGACGTGAGCGGGTTCGCGGTCGGGGACGAGGTCTTCGGCAACCCGGTCGCCGGGGGCTACGCCACTTACGCCGTGCTGCCCGTGGCCGTCACCGCGCACAAGCCGGCGGCGCTGTCGTTCGTGGACGCCGCCGCCCTGCCGGTGGCCGCGGCGACCGCGTACGACGGGGTGCGTCAGCTGGACCTGCCTTCGGGGGCCACTGTGCTGATCACCGGGGCGGGCGGCGGCGTGGGTGTCGCGGCCGTCCAGATCGCCCGTGCCTACGGGGTGCGTGTGATCGGTGTGGCGAGTGACGGCAAGAAGGACTTCGTGGAGTCGCTCGGCGCCGTGCACGTGCCGTCGGGGCCCGGCCTGGCCGAGCGGGTGCGGGCGGCGGCACCGGAGGGCGTCGACGCGGTGTTCGACCTCGTCGGCGACGGCGTACTCGAAGAAGTCGCCACGCTTCTCACCGACCGCACGAAGCTGATCACCGCGGGGGCGTCCCAGGAGGCGGCGGAACGTCTGGGCGGCGCCCGCGTGGCGCGCGCCCGCACCGCGGCCGTACTCGACGAGGTGGCGAAGCTGGTGGTGGACGGCAGGCTCCGGCCGTTCGTCACGCAGACGTTCCCCCTGGAAGGGGCCGCCGAGGCGCTGCGGACCGTCGAGGACGGCCACGCCCGCGGCAAGATCGTGATCGAGGTCGCGATATGAGCAAGGCATCGAGCAGTGCCTCCGACAGGGCGTCGGCCATGGCGTCGGGCGGCGGGGCGATCACCGTGCCGGCTGTCCCGTCGGGTTCCGGGCGTCATCCGCTGGACAATCCCGCGCTCGCCTCGCTGACCGGTCCGCACGCCGGCTTCGCCGAGCGGCGGGGCCGGGTGCTGCGCTATCCCGTCGACGTGTCGCCCTGGCTGGCTCTGCCCGACGAGCCCGACGCCGACGACTGGGCCGACCTCGCGGCTCTCGTGGGCCCCGGCGCCGATGCCCCGCTCGCCGGGTTCCGCGGGCAGACCCCGGACGGCTGGGAGCTGACCTTCGACCTGGACGGTGTGCAGCTCGTCGACGACGGCCTGGCCGCGGCACCGGACGCCGAGGCCGTCCGGCTCGGGGCCGCCGACGTCCCCGACATGATGGACCTGGTCGAGCGGACCAGGCCCGGCCCCTTCCTGCCGCGCACCGTCGAACTCGGCACCTACCTGGGGATACGCCGGGGCGGTGTGCTCGTCGCGATGGCGGGGGAGCGGCTGCACCCGCCGGGCTGGACCGAGATCAGCGCCGTCTGCACCGACCCCGACTTTCGGGGCGAGGGCCTGGCGACACGGCTGATGCTGGCCGTCGCGCACGGCATTCGCGAGCGCGGCGAGACCCCCTTCCTGCACGCCGCCGCGAGCAACACCAATGCGATCCGGCTCTACGAGGCCCTGGGCTTCCGGCTGCGCCGCACCACCCGCTTCCTCGCGGCACGCGTGCCCGAGCACCTGGAGGACGGGCGGGCCGTGGGCGTCTGACGGCGGCGAGGCGCCGGGGATCGCGACCAACGGCGCACCCTTCCTGCGCCCGGGGTGTCCGGGAGTCCCGGCGCCCGCTGAGGTTCCGCGAGCGGCCGTGTGCGCCCCGGCACGGCCGCTCAGTCCGTTGCCGCATCCCTGAGGGGTGTCTGCGTGGCCGCCGCGTTGTACCGCAACAGGTACGCCGCGAAGCGGGCGAGGTCGTCCTCGGGCCAGCCCTCCAGACGTTCCCGGAAGGCGCCCCGGCGGCTCTCGGTGACCTGCGCGAGGATCCGACCGCCGGCGTCCGTGAGATGCAGCACCTGGACGCGGTGGTCCTCCGGGTCGAGGCGCCGTTCGATGAGCCCGGCACGCTCCAACGCGGCCACCTGCCGGCTCACCGTGGACTTGTCCAGCGCGTAGTGCGCCGCCAGGTCGGTGGCCCGGCAGCCGCCGCTCTCCTCCAGATGACCGAGCAGGGTGTAGGACACCAGCGACAGCTCCGGGTGCATGCGCCCCGCAGAGGCCCTGGCACGCCGGGCGAAGGCCGTCATCTCGCGCTGAATCGTCTCGACGGCCTCATCGGCGGTCCCGACAGTGCCGTCCTGATCAGTGACAACGCTCTCATCGGGCTTCTCGGCCGACTTCATGGGGCACCTCCTCACTCCATTGGTTGTATAGTACAACTGGAAGCAGGAGTTGTATAAGCCAACCAATGGAGGTCGCGACCATGTCCGCCAGTCACCGGGCCGGGAGTCCCGAGATCCACGGCGCCGCTCCGGGAGCGGCCGCCGGTACCCGATCACCCGCGCTGCGGCATGTGCTCACCCACCTGATCACCCCACTGCTGATGTGCCTCGGTATGGGGCTTGCCTACATGGGTGCGTTCGTCACCCCCGAGCCGAACCACCTGCCCGTCGCCGTCGTCGGCTCCGGCCCCGAGGCGAAGGTGTTCGCGCAGACCGTCAAGGACAAGGCCGGGGACGCCCTCGACGTGCGGACCGTCGCCGGCCGCCCCGCCGCGGTCGACCTGCTCAAGTCCCGTGACATCACCGGCGCCTACGTCCTTGACGCCAAGGCGCCCGAGCTCGTCGTCGCCACGGCCGCCTCCGACATGGGTGCCACCGCCGTAGAGAAGGTCTTCACGCCCCTCGCGGCCCAGCAGGGCATACCGCTGAAGATCACCGACGTCGCCCCGCCGGTCGATGACGACCCCACGGGCCAGGGCCTGTTCTTCCTGCTCATCGCGCTGAGCATCGGCTCGTACGCGTCCGTCGCCGCTCTCGGCGCAGCGGGCGGGGGGCTGCCCCTGCGGGTGCGGGCGCTGCTGGCCGTCGGCGTGTCCGGTGTCGTCAGCGGCATCGGCGCGCTGCTCGCCGGGCCCGTCTTCCACCTCGCCCACCACGACCTCACCGGCCTGTGGGGGATGGGCTGGCTCTACTCCGCGGGCATCCTCTTCGTCGGCGTCGGGCTGCACACCTTCCTCAAGCGCTGGACCACGCTCGCGATGATGGTGCTCTTCGTGATGCTCAACTTCACCAGCTCCGGGGGCCTGTTCCGGCCCGAGCTGCAGAACGGCTTCTTCGGCACCCTGCACGCCTTCTGGAACGGCGCCGGCTTCGTCGAGGGCGCGCGCAGTCTCCTGTACTTCGACGGGAACGGCCTCACCGGCAATATCTGGACGCTCGTCGCCTGGCTCGCCGTCGGCCTGTTCGTCACCGCCGTCGCCGGCGCCGTGGAGCGCGTGCGCGCCCGTGGCGCCGTACACGAGGAGCCCGTGACCGAGCGGCAGTCCGCCGAACCGCAGGACGCCGAGGAGGAAGCCGAACTGGAGGAGACGGTCGCCGTCTGAACGGCTGATCGTTCCTGTAATGTGGCCGTCCCGGCTGTGGAGCGTCCCAGCCGCGCAGTTGCCGAGGAGGTGAGACCCATTTCCGCTGTGTCAGGTCGGGTGCTCTCTCCTCAAGGCAACACGGCTCACCGCGTGTAGGTGACCGCGAGAGCGCCCTTCGGATCTTCGAAAGGCCCTCGGCTTCCATGCCCCCTCTCTCCTCCGATTCCCCCGCTTCGGTCGTCGCCGCGCTCCGCTCCGCAGGCTGTGTCTTCGCCGAGGACGAGGCGGAGTTGATCCTCTCCACCGCCCGCACCCCGGACGAGGCCGCCGCCATGGTCGACCGGCGCGTCGCGGGACTGCCCCTCGAACACGTCGTCGGCTGGGCCGAGTTCCACGGCCTGCGCGTCACCGTGGAGCCCGGCGTCTTCGTCCCCCGCCGTCGCACGGAGTTCCTCGTCGACCAGGCCCTCGCCCTCGGGCGCGCCGCATCCCTCGTCGTGGATCTGTGCTGCGGCTCGGGCGCCGTGGGCGCCGCGTTGGCCGCGTCGCTCGGCGGACCCGAGCTGCACGCCGCCGACATCGACCCCGCCGCGGTGGTCTGCGCCCGCCGCAACATCGCCGCGTACGGCGGTCGGGCCCACGAAGGCGACCTGTTCGCGGCGCTGCCCGACACGCTGCGCGGCCGCGTCGACCTCCTGGCGGCCAACGTGCCCTACGTCCCCACCGACAAGGTCGGCCTCCTGCCGCCCGAGGCCCGCGACCACGAACCCCTGGTCGCCCTCGACGGAGGCGCGGACGGCCTCGACATCCTGCGCCGGGTCGCGGCCGAGGCGCCCGCATGGCTGGCACCCGGCGGCTCCCTGTTCGTCGAGACCAGCGAACGCCAGGCCGCCGCCGCCCTCGACACGTTCACCCGCAACGGCCTCACGGCCCGGCTTGCCGTCTCGCAGGAGCTGTACGCCCATGTCGTGATCGGAACGCGCGGCTAGGGACTCGGGGGTGCGCGGAGCGGGAGGGGCGCAGGCGTTCCATGACGAGCCGGTGGCCACGACGGTCCGGTGGACGTGCCGACCTGGCGGGCGAAGGGGAAGGCGCCCTGCAAGGGCGCATACGACCGTCCCTAGGATGACCTCATGTCCCTCCCGCACGCGATCCTCACCGCTCTGCTAGAGAAACCGTCGTCCGGCCTTGAGCTGACCCGGCGTTTCGACAAGTCGATCGGCTACTTCTGGTCGGCGACGCATCAGCAGATCTATCGCGAGCTGGGCAAGCTGGAGGCGGAAGGACACATCCGCGCCCTGCCCGCCGAACAGCCCGCCCGAGGCCAGAAGAAGAGTTACGAGGTGCTCGCCGCGGGCCGCGACGAACTGGCCCGCTGGACCGCCGCCGGCCAGGACCCCAAACCCCTGCGGGACACCTTGCTGCTGCGCCTGCGGGCGGCAGCCGTCGTCGGCACCACCGGCATCGAGGCCGACCTGCGCCGCCATCTCACCCTCCACCAGCGGCAACTGGCCGAGTACGAGGAGATCCAGCAGCGGGACTTCCCGCCCGGCAAGGACGACCCCCAGGACCGTCTGCACCACCTCGTCCTGCGCGCAGGTATCGACCTGGAGACCTTCTGGATCCAGTGGCTGACCCATGCCCTGGTGGAGTTCGGACAACTTCCCGCGCACGAGTAGGCGGCCGCCCCCGGGGAGGGGGCGGC
>NZ_JBMNDS010000125.1:0-18574 GCF_052543295.1 Streptomyces sp. SAS_270 | reverse complement strand
GCGCGTGGGCGTGGCCCTGGCTGCCGTAGCCGATGACCGCGACCTTGCGGCCCTGGATGATGGACAGGTCGGCGTCGGCGTCGTAGAACAGCTCGGCCATCGGGATAACTCCTCAGATGTGTATGGGTTATTGGGTACGTGAATCAGGCTCAGGCGGACTGCGTCTGCGGGGTTGCTTCCGTTGCCGTGAAGCGGACGGGGCGGGCCTCGCGGACTCCGCGTTCGGCGAGGGAGCGGGAGCCGCGGCCGATGGCGATCGTGCCGGACTGGACGAGTTCCCTGATGCCGAACGGGGCCAGCATCCGCAGCATCGCGTCGAGTTTGTCGCCGGCGCCGGTGGCCTCAAGGGTGACCGCCTCGGGGGAGACGTCCACCGTCCTGGCGCGGAACAGCTCGGCGATGCCGACGATCTGGGAGCGGGTCGCGTTGTCGGCGCGGACCTTCACCAGGACCAGTTCGCGCCGCACGGCGGAGTCGGGCTCCAGCTCGACGACCTTCACGACGTTGATGAGCTTGTTGAGCTGCTTGGTGACCTGCTCCAGGGAGAGCTGGTCGTCGACGCGTACGACGATGGTGACGCGGGAGAGGTCCGGGTGCTCGGTGGTGCCCACGGCGAGCGAGTCGATGTTGAAGCCGCGGCGCGAGAACAGGGCGGCGATCCGGGCCAGGATGCCGGGGGTGTTCTCGGCCAGGACGGAGAGTGTGTGCTGGGACATGTCGGAGGGTCCTCTCAGTCGTCCGCGGCGTCGCCGAAGTCGGGGCGGACGTCCCGGGCGGCCATGATGTCGTCGTTGGAGGTGCCGGCCGGCACCATCGGCCAGACCATCGCGTCCTCGTGGACGATGAAGTCCACGACGACCGGGCGGTCGGTGACCGAGTTGGCCTTGTCGATGACCGCGTCCAGCTCGTCCGGGGACTCGCAGCGCAGGCCCACGCAGCCCATCGCCTCGGCGAGGAGGACGAAGTCGGGGACGCGGGTGCCCCGGTTGGCGGTGGAGCCCACGCCCCGGGTGGAGCCGGTCGCGGCGTTGGTCTCGCCGTTGTGCAGCACGGTGTTGGAGAAGCGTGCGCCGTAGAAGAGGTTCTGCCACTGGCGGACCATCCCGAGGGCGCCGTTGTTGATGACGGCGACCTTGATCGGGATGTTGTTCAGGGCGCAGGTGGTGAGTTCCTGGTTGGTCATCTGGAAGCAGCCGTCGCCGTCGATGGCCCACACGGTGCGGTCCGGCTGACCGGCCTGGGCGCCCATCGCGGCCGGGACCGCGTAGCCCATGGTTCCGGCGCCGCCGGAGTTGAACCAGGTGCCGGGCTCCTCGTGCGGCAGGAACTGCGCCGCCCACATCTGGTGCTGGCCCACGCCGGAGGAGAACAGGGTTCCCTCCGGGGCGAGTTGGCCGATGCGTTCGATCACCTGCTGCGGGGAGAGCGTGCCGTCGGCGGGCAGGTCGTAGCCGCGCGGGTAGGTCGTGCGCCAGCGGTCGAGATCCCGCCACCAGGCTGCGTAGTCGCCCCGGTGCCCGTCCTCGTGCGCGTCGCGTACGGCGGCGGCCAGTGCGCCGATGACCTCGCGGGCGTCACCGACGATCGGCACGTCGGCGGCGCGGTTCTTGCCGATCTCCGCGGGGTCGATGTCGGCGTGCACGACCTTGGCGTACGGGGCGAAGCTGTCCAGCCTGCCGGTGACGCGGTCGTCGAAGCGGGCGCCGAGCGCCACGATCAGGTCGGCCTTCTGCAGGGCGGCCACGGCGGACACGTCGCCGTGCATGCCGGGCATGCCCACGTGCTGGGGATGGCTTCCGGGGAAGGCGCCGAGTGCCATCAGGGTGGTGACCACGGGTGCGCCGGTCAGTTCGGCGAGGTCGCGCAGTTCGGCGGTGGCCCTGGCCTTCAGGACGCCGCCGCCGACGTAAAGGACGGGCCGCTGTGCGGAGTTGAGCAGTCGGGCCGCCTCGCGGACCTGCCGGGGGTGGGGGCGGGTCACCGGCCGGTAGCCGGGCAGGTTCGCCGACGGCGGCCAGGAGAACATGGTCGGCGACTGCAGCGCGTCCTTCGTGATGTCGACGAGGACCGGGCCCGGGCGGCCGGTGGAGGCGAGGTGGAAGGCCTCCGCGATCGTCCGCGGGATGTCCTCGGGGTTGGTGACCAGGAAGTTGTGCTTGGTGATCGGCATGGTGATGCCGACGATGTCCGCCTCCTGGAAGGCGTCCGTGCCGATCGACTTGGAGGGCACCTGCCCGGTGATCGCCACGAGCGGCACCGAGTCCATGTGGGCGTCGGCGATCGGCGTGACCAGGTTGGTGGCCCCCGGGCCGCTGGTCGCTATGCAGACACCGACCCTGCCGGTGGCCTGCGCGTATCCGGTGGCCGCGTGACCCGCTCCCTGCTCGTGCCGCACGAGGACGTGCCGCAGCCGCTCGGAGTCCATCAGCGGGTCGTACGCCGGCAGGATGCAACCGCCGGGAATGCCGAACACCGTGTCCGCGCCCACCTCTTCGAGCGAGCGGACGAGGGACTGCGCGCCCGTCATCGGCTCGCCGGGAGAGGAGGAACGTCGTTCGGCGGTGTGGGTCCGCATCCGCGGGAGGCGGGCCGCGGGAGCCTGCTGCACAGCGTTTGACATGGTCAGTTCCAAGGGGCCGTAGGGGTGGGGACAGACGTGGTGGAGTGGGTGGTTGTACGGCGGTGAGCTTTACGGCGGTGAGCTGTGCGGCGGTCAGGTCGGGGTGCCTCCCGTCAGCAGCGGGGAGGTTCCCGGCGCCCGGGGAGCCGGTGCCGATGCTCCCGGCCGCCGGGAAGTCGGCGCGCGTCCCAGGGGAGTCGGTCCTCTCGTCAGCAGGGAGGACGACGTTTCCGACAGCGGTGCGGCGCAGGTGAGGCCGGCGACCTCCAGCCCGGAGAGCCGGGTGACGGTCGGGACGGTGAGGGTCAGCTCGCCGCGAACCGCCACCGCCGCCGCGTAGCCCCGGTCGACGGGCACCTCCAACAGGGTCCAGCCGGAGGGCGGGTAAGGGCCTCCCGGTGCTCCGGAGCCGACGTAGTCGAGGGAGGGGTCGCGCCCCAGTCCGGAGCCGAGGCCCTTGAGGTACGCCTCCTTGCGGGTCCACAGCCGGGCGAGCGCGCGGGGGCGCAACGCCGGTGAGAGGGCGGCCAGTTCCTCCTGCTCGGCCACGTGCAGCATCGAGCTCAGTTCGGCTGTCGCCGTCGCGTCCGACACCAGGTCCACGTCGACGCCGATCGGCACCATGGCCGTACCGACCAGAGCCAGATCGCCGCGGTGGGAGAGCGAGAAGAACAGGTCGCGCGCTGCGCCGAGCACGGTCGGGCGGCCGTGCGGGCCACCGCAGCAGGGGCAGGTGTCCCGACCGAAGTGGATCTCCTCCGGGCGTACCCGCAGATACGACCCGAGGAGGCGCCGTAGGGCGACATGCGCGGCCGTGAACCGGGTTCGGTCGGCATCGCGCATGAGGGCGGCGGCGCGTTGGCGCTCGGTGGCGTCGAGCACCGCCTCGTCCAGGATGCCGGCGGGGACATCCGAGACCCTCAGGAGCCAGAGGTCGAGCGAGCCGGGGGTTGGCAGCTCACGGGCGACCCACGGCAGTGTTCCTTCCACGGGGTCTCTCCTGTTCTTACTCAAGGGTCGGACGGATCGGGCCTCATGACCCGCCGGGTGCGCCGGCCGGCACCGCGGGCAGGTCGCGCCTGCCGCGCAGCGGTCCGATCAGCAGCAACAGGGGGGTGAGTGCCAGTCCGGCGGTCAGCAGCCACAGCGTCGGACGCAGCCCGAGCGCCGTGCCGAGCGCGCCGCCGAGCAGTGAACCGAACGGAATGGCACCGAAGTTGGCGACCGAGATGCACGAGGTGATCCGGCCGAGGAGGTGCGGCGGGCAGTAGCGCTGGCGGAACGCGCCCTGGATCACGTTGGCGAGCACCACGCCGAGCGCCAGCAGGGCGCTGCCGGCCGCGAGTGCCACCAGCAGCCAGCCCTTGCCGCCCATCGGGATCAGCAGCGCGAACGGCGCGGTGGTGAGGGTGGCCAGCAGCATCCCGCGCGCGGTGCCCCAGCGGGCGGTCAGCCGCTTGGCGACGACGGCGCCGAGGATCCCGCCGACGCTGCTGGACGCCAGCAGCCAGCCGGTCGCGCTCTCCGGCAGGTCCAGTTCCCGGATCAGGAACACCGGCATAATCGCCTGATAGGCCGTCAGGAGCAGGTTGGTGACGGTGCCGTAGGTGGTCAGGACGCGCAGGTAGGGGTCCCGGATCGTGTACTGGAGGCCCTCGCGGATGTCCTGGCGCAGCGGTGTGCGTTCCTTGGGCAGCTCCGGCCGCGGTTCGGCGGTGCGGATGCCGAACAGGCACAGCGCCGAGAACAGGAACGTTCCGGCGTTGACCAGCAGCCCGGCGACCGCGCCGAACGCCTGGGCGAGCAGACCTCCGCCGCCCAGACCTGCGATCTGCGCCACCGACTCGCTGCCCTGCAGCTTGGCGTTGGCCTCCTGGAGGTCCTCGCGTTCGACGATGGACGGCACGAACACCTTGTAGGAGATGCCGAAGAACACCGCGGCGAGGCCGTTGAGCAGGGCCACGACCAGGAGTTGCGTCATGGTGAGGACATCGAGCCAGGCGGCCACCGGCACACTCGCGAGCAGGACCAGCGAGGCGAGGTTGCACGCCATCATCACCGGGCGCCGCCGTACCCGGTCCACCCAGGCGCCGGCCGGCAGTCCGATCAGCAGCCAGGGCAGCCAGGGCGCGGCCGCGAGCACGCTCACGCTGAACGTGCTCGCGTTCAGGGTCACCACGGCGACCAGCGGCATGGCGACGGTGGTGATGTTGATGCCGACCCGGTTGGTCGTCTCACCGAGCCAGAGGAGGCGGAAGTCGCGGTGGCGCAACAGCCCGCGGCGCGGGGTGGTCTGTGTGGTGACGGGGGGCTCCTCGGTCCGGGTGGTCATGGCCGCACCGGCTCTCGTACGGCATTGCGTACGGCGTCGGTCAGCAGGGAGGCGGCGGTCGACCAGCGGTCCTGACGGTCTGTCAACTGGGCCCGGTAGGTGCCCAACTGAGCCTTCAGCGGCGGCAGTCCGTCCGTGCCCGGTCCGCCCCCGTGGGCGCACGCCGCGGCGACGCGGTCCGGGGCCAGGTCGTGGTCGAAGCGGGACGTCTCCTCCAGGGAGCGGCCCGAGTCGAGCGCGGAGAGCACCGTCTCGCCCACCAGGTGGTGCGCGGCCCGGAACGGCATGCCCTCCATGACCAGCCGCTCCGCGAGGTACGTCGCCGCGGTGAAGCCCTCGCGGGCCCGCGCCGCCATGCGCTCCGGACGGGGCTCGGTGCCGGCCACGACCAGACGCAGCAGCGTGATCGCGTCGGTCGTGTCGCTCAGCCCGGGCCACAGATGGCGTACGGCCTCGGTGCCCACGGCGATCGCGTTGGTGTAGCCGGCCGTCGTCATCGCCGAGGCCGCGCTCACGAAGGCACCCAGGCTCGCGGTGGACCGGCCCTGGATGTGCTCCAGCAGGAACGGGTTGCGCTTCTGCGGCATCATCGAGCTGGAGCCGACCAGGGTGTCGGCCACCCGCAGCAGCCCCGACTCCTCCGACGTCCAGGTGCTCAGGTCCTTCGCCACCCGGGCCGAGGCCACGCCGAGCACGGCGGCGGCCGAGAGGAGATGCAGTGCGAAGTCCCTGGAGGCCACCGCGTCAACGGAGTTGGGGGCCGTGGCCGTGAACCCGAGGAGTTCGGCCGTGCGTTGGGGGTCGACCGGCACCGAGGTGCCGCCGATCGCCCCTGCTCCCAGCGGGTTGACGTCGATCTCCCGCCCCGCGTCCAGGAGTTGGCCGTACGCGCGCAGCACCGGACCGGCGACGCCCGCCAGGTAGTGGCCGTACGTGATCGGCACTGCGGGCTGGCCGTGCGTGTACGCGGGCATCGTGACGTCCGCGTACTGCGCCGCCTTCTCCAGCAGCACCCCGGCGAGCCCGTCCACCGCCTCCAGCAGCGCCAGGTACGGGCCGCGCACCTTCAGCCGGGCCGTGGTGGCGTTGAGGTCGTTGCGGGAGCGGCCGGTGTGCAGGATGCCGCCCGTCTCGTCGCCCAACTGCTCGATGAGCCAGCCCTCGTAGGCCAGATACACACCGCGCGGCATCGGACGGCCGCGCACCGGGGCGAAGTCGGACCCGCGCAGCTCCTCGATCGCGCGGAGCAGCGCCGCCGCCCGCGCGGGATCGACGATGCCGTGCTCGGCCAGCATGACCAGGTGGGCGCGGTCGACCTCGCTGATGCGGTCCAGCTCGCCGACCAGCGGGTCCGCCGCCTCCCGGGGCAGGTACTGGTCGTAGACGATGCGGTGCGCCTCGGGGTCGAGGGCGGCCTTGAGGCGTCCGGTGTCGACGCCGTCGCGCGAGGACGCCGTGGTCACCACGGATTCGGCGGGCACGGTGCTCATGTCAGGGCCTCCTCGGGGAGCAGGTCCCGGTCCGGGGTCAGGGCCGTGTACGACACCGCCGCGGCGAGGGCGGCGACGCCGCGGTCGGCCGCCCGGGCGGCCTGGGCGGGATGGTCGGCGACGGCGATGACATGGCCGAGGCGGCCGCGGAAGTCGGCGGCGGGGCCGACGGGTTCGCCGGGGCCGCGGTACAGGGTCGCCTCCACGACGTCCGGCACGGCGCCCGCCCTGGCGGTGACATCGGTGAGGTCCGGGGCGAGGATGCCGTCCTGGTCCGCGGTCAGGAAGCGGATCGAGGCCCGGCCGTACACCCCGCGCTCCAGCTCGGGCGGCCGGCCCAGCGCGGCCAGCACCTGCGCGCGCACCAGGTCGATCCCGCAGGCCCTGCGCACCAGTTCGGGGATCATGCCGCCGGCGAGCCGCGGATTGACCTCGATGACCTTCGGCAGGGTCCCGTCGAGCCTGAGCTCCACATGGGCCGCACCCCAGCCGAGGCCGAGCGCCTCCACCGCGCGGACGGCGGTGCGCCGCAGCGCCCGCTCCAGGTCGCCGGGGAGTGCGGCCGGCACATCGTGGCCGACCTCGACGAACGCGGGCAGCGGGCCCACGTGCTTGGCGACCGTCACCACCGCCTCGGTGCCGAACACCTCCACGGAGAACTCCGCGCCCGTCAGGTACTCCTCGACGAGGATCCGGCCCGGGGTGGCCACCCCGCGCTCGTTCGCCGTCGTCGCCAGCAGCGTGCGCGCGTGCGCCGCGACCTCGTCGAGGTCCGCGCACAGCCGTACGCCGAGACTTCCCGAGCCCTGCACCGGCTTCACCACCACGGGCAGCCGTGTCGCGGCCGCGGCCGATACCGCGGCGCCCACCGTCTCCACCACCGCGAAGCCCGGCACACCGACCCCCGCGGCGGCGAGAGTGCGCCGCTGCTCGGACTTGTCCCGGCACGCCTGTACGGCGCTCGCGGCGGGGCCCGGCAGACCGAGCCGGCTCGCGAGGGCGGCCGCGGCGGGCACGTAGTACTCGGAGCTGGTCAGCACACCGGCGATCGGCGCCTCGGCGGCCAGCCGGTCGGCCGCCTCCCGGATGCGGCCCTGGTCCGCCGTGTCGACGGTCTCGGTTCGCAGGGCGTCCTCGGTCGCGTACGGGTAGCGGGCGGGGTCCGTGGTCAGGAGGACCGGGGTGACGCCCAGTTCGGCCGCGCGGCGCGCGAACAGGCGCCCCGTTCCCGTGGTGTTGCTCTCGATGAGCAGCAGCAGGTGCTCCGTCATGACGTGGTCTCCGGCATCTCCGGCATCATCACGTCGTCGAAGCCGCGCCGCGCCCACAGCAGCCGAGACCAGCCGGACGGCGCGTCCAGCGGGTGGTCCACGGTGACCGGGCCGCCGGTCGGGGCCGGCTTCGGGACGATGCCCTGCTCGCGCAGCCAGGCGTTGTTGTACACCGTGGACTGGTAGCGGTAGCCCTCGTCCGGCAGCACCATCACCACCGTGCTCTGCGGGTTGCGCTGCGCCCACCACGACGCCACCTGGAACGACGCGCCGCTCGTCGGGCCCATGAACAGGCCGTGCGCCCGGTACAGCTCGTGCGTCGCGTGGAACGCCTCGGGGGCCGTCACCCAGTGCACCTCGTCGTACGCCGCGTGCTTCACGTTGCCCGGGTGGATGCTGCTGCCCAGGCCGCGCAGGGTGCGCGGGCCGTCCGGGGTGCCGAAGATGATGCTGCCGTGCGTGTCGACGCCGACCAGGTGCAGCGCCGGGTTCGCCGGCCGCAGCGACGCGGCGAGTCCGCCCGTCGAGCCGCCCGAACCGACCGGGCCCACCAGGCAGTCGACGGAGCCGACCGTCTCGCCGATCAGGTCGGCGACCACGCCGTACGCCCCCGGGTTGTCGGGGTTGTCGTACTGGCCCGGCACGAAGGCGTCCGGCCGCTGCCGGCGCAGTTCCTCGACCCGGGCCAGCCGGGCGCCCTGTATGCCGCCGGGCTGGCCGCTGTGCTCGACGATCTCCACCGTCGTGCCCAGCATCTCCAGGCGGGTGCGCAGCTCCTGGTCGATCGCCGAGTCGCCGACGATCGTCAGCGGGTAGCCGCGCAGCCGGCACACCATCGCCAGGCCCAGCGCGAACGTTCCGGAGGAGGTCTCGATGACCGGGGTGCCCGGAGTGAGCACCCCGGCGGCCTCCGCGCGGTCGATGATGTAGCGGGCGGGCAGCAGCTTCATCAGGCTGAAGGCCGTCGCGTAGAGGTTGTCGCTCACCTTGATGATGCGTGGCAGCTCGGTGGCCTCCACGATCGAGGAGTGAGCCTTCGGCAAGGTCGTCGTCGTCATGTCAGTCACCCGTTGTGTAGATCCACTGCTCGTGGATTCCGATCCGGTGCAGAAGGTCCCGCGCCTGCGCGGTACGTCCCTCTACGTCGGGGTCGTCCCGGTCGAAGAGGAGTCCCGCGATGTCCCCGCTGTGTGCCACCTGTACGCCCAGGGCGCCACAGGTCCGCTCGACGTCCCGTATCCGGTCCAGGTCCGGGACCGGCAGATGCCGCTGGTTGATCTCCGCGCTGGCTGTCGCGACCGAGCTCAGCAGGGCGACGTCCTTCATCTGGATGGCCTCCCGGAGCATGTCCCTGAGCCGGGCGAACCGTGTGATCTCCGCCTGGTCGTAGCGGGCCGGCGTGAACGCCAGGGTGTCCACGCCGCGGCCGTCGTTCGCGGGGCGCGAGCCGAAGCCGAGGACTCTCAGGGGTGGCATCCGGTAACCGAAGTCCTCGATCACGGTGCCCTCGCGCTGCGCGAACAGCACGGTGGACTCCTCGAACATCAGGGAGTCCGAGGCGGTTTCCGCGTGTACGGCGAGGCGGGCGACCTCCTGCGGGGGCAGGGGGTCGGCGAACGCGTCCTTCACCGCCCATATCGCCGACAGCACGTCGCTGGTGGAGGAGCCGAAGCCGCGGCACAGCGGTACGTCTCCGGTCAGTTCCAGGTGGCCGCCGGCCGGTTTCGCGCCCGGCGGGGTCACGGCGCGTACGGCGAGCTCGGCGGCGCGTCTCGCCTTGCCCTTCCACGACGGTGAGACGGTGATCTCTCCTGCGGGGGTCGGGGTGAACGTCGCTCGGGTCGTGTGGAGGGTGCAGGGCAGCGTGACGAGTCCGCGGAGGGGTCCGGCTGGGGTGGTGAAGGCACCCTGCAGAATCTCGCCGTGATGGACGGGGGCCGATGCGGCCCCGACACGCCAGTCGGAATGATCCACCATGTCCATGACCCTCTGCTGCCGGTGAAGCCGTGACCTGCGGACGAGATCACGCTATGCAGGTGGGCCTTCGGCGTCCGGCGGCAAGGGCGGCAGGTTGGGGGCGGGACACCGGGGGCTTTCCCCGGCTCGGTCGGTCTGACCTGCGGGGGTGACTGCGTCCGGGTGCCTGCCGCCTGCCGCCGGTCGCTGGTCGCTTGCGGTGCGTTGTGGGTCGGGGCCGGGCCGGAGCATCCGTCCTCGGTCTGGCGCGGAATCGGTTCCTTTACAAGCGGAGGGCGGTGACGCGTACAAGCGGAGGGCGGTGACGCGCCATCCGCTGCGGGCGGACGTTCCGGCCCGTCCCCTGCCGTGCGTACGCGGCTGCGGGTGCGTGGGGGCGGGTGCGCAGGCCGCGCCCAACTGCGGGCAATCGTGCCGCTAGGGGCGGCACGGGTGGGCGCAGCGGCACCCCGTGAACGCCGGGCTGCGTGACCCACCCCCGGCCGACACCCACACCCCCCCACCCCGTACACGCGAAGGCGCCCGGTCCGCCGGAAGGGCAGGGCCGGGCACGTTCACGTGGTGGGAGTGATCAGTGGTGGGCGCCGCGGAGTTGTTCGGCGAGGATTTTGCCGATCTCGCGCAGGGGCTCGGTGGTGGTGAGGTCCCAGTGTTCGGAGTCGATGTCGTGTTCCTCGACGCGGCCGAGGATATAGGGGGCCCAGGAGTCGGCGCCGGTGCGGTCGGCGGGGGTGCGGAGGGCGTTGAAGAAAACGGCGTTGCCGGTGAAGCGGCGGTCGGGGGTGTAGCGGTAGCGCATGGCGAGGTGGGCGGCGGTGGCGTCGACGACGGCGGTGGCCTGGGGCGTGTCCAGGGCGCCGAGGATCGGGTCCTCGCGGCGCAGGACGGCCGCCAGTTCGAGGGGGTCGGGGGCCGAGTCCGCGCAGGCGGGGTTCAGTTCGGCGGCGCGGGTGCCGAGGAACGCCGTGAGCACCTCGCGGCCCGTGATGGCGGGGGCGGTGAAGCCCTCGGGGAGCGGATAGGCGTCCAACAGGCCGAGCAGGGCCACTTCTTCGCCCTGTTCTTCCAGACGGGCCGCCACCGCGTGGGCGACCAGGCCGCCGAACGACCAGCCCAGGAGGTGGTACGGGCCGTGCGGCTGGACCGAGCGGATCTCGCTGACGTACGTGTCCGCCATCTCCGCCATGTCGGCCGGTCGCAGCGCCGGGTCCGTCAACTCCCGTGCCTGCAGGCCGATCAGGGGGCGGTCGCCCAGGTGCCGCATCAGGCCGGCGTAGCACCAGCTCATCCCGGAGATCGGGTGGACGCAGAACAGCGGGGGCTGGGAGGAGTCGGGGCCGGACGTGGCCGCGGCCTTGATGGGGAGCAGGGTCTCCAGCGGGTTGCCGCCCGCCTGTGTCGCGATGTGCTCCGCCAGCAGCGCGGGTGTCGGGCACTGGAACAGGTCCCGGATGGTGACCGGGGTGTCCCAGATCCCGCGGATGCGGCCGATCAGACGGGTGGCGAGGAGGGAGTGGCCGCCCAGATGGAAGAAGTGGTCGTCGATGGTGACCGAGCCGACTCCGAGTGTGGCCGCGAACAGGCCGCACAGGATCTCCTCCGCCGGGGTGCGCGGGGACCGGCCGCCGGTCGCCTCGGCCTGTGGCGGCTCGGGCAGGGCGCGGCGGTCCAGCTTGCCGTTCACCGTCAGGGGCAGGGCGTCCAGGGGGACGATCGCCGCCGGGACCATGTACTCGGGCAGCGCTGCGGCCGCGTGCCGGCGCAGTTCGGTCAGGTCCGGCCCGGTTGAACCGTCGGTGGGCACCACGTACGCCACCAGGCGTTTGTCGCCCGGCCTGTCCTCGCGGATCACCGCGGCGGATTGGATGACGGAGGGGTGGCGGAGCAGCGCTGACTCGATCTCGCCCGGCTCGATGCGGAAGCCGCGCAGTTTGATCTGCTGGTCTGCCCGGCCGAGGTATTCGAGGGAGCCGTCGCGGGACCAGCGGGCCAGGTCGCCGGTGCGGTACATCCGCGTGCCCGGTGTGCCGTGCGGGTTGGCGACGAAGCGTTCGGCGCTCAGGACCGGCTGGCCGATGTAACCGTTCGCCAGTCCGTGACCGGCGACGTACAGCTCGCCCGGGACGCCCGGCGGCAGCAGGCGCAGGTTCTCGTCGAGGACGTAGGCGTGCTTGCCCGCGATGGGGCCGCCGATCGGGATGGCGGGTGCGGCCTCCGTGATCGTGTACGCCGTGGTGAAGCCCATGCTCTCGGCGGGCCCGTAGCCGTTGACCAGGTGCAGGTGGGGGTGGTCCGCAAGCGCCTTGGCGGTGTGCGCGGGTGATGCCGCCTCGCCCGCGGTCATGGCTTCCCGGACGAGGGAGAAGACCGCCGGGTGCTCGTCCAGCATGTGGTTGAACAGGCTCGCCGACATCTGCAGCGTGGTGATCTCGTGGCGTTCCACCAGCTCCGCGATCTGGTGCGGGTCCGTGTGCTGGCCGGGCTGCAGGACGCAGACCCCGCCGTGCAGCAGCGGGCCGAAGACCTCCAGGGCGAAGGCGTCCCAGGAGACCGGGGAGCTCTGCAGGTAGGTCTGTTCCGGGCCGAAGTGGAGGTAGTCGGGGCCGATGAACGTCGCCGCCAGCGCGCGGTGCGAGGCGGCCACGCCCTTGGGTACGCCGGTGGAGCCGGAGGTGAACATGACGCACGCGGTGGACTCCGGGTGCCCGGCGGTCTCCACCGGCGTCCCGGAAAGCGCGCTGATCGCGGGGGTGTCGATCGTCAGGTCGACCAGTGTCGCCTCGGTGGGCAGCGCCACCAGGTGGCTCTGGGTGACCAGGGCGGAGGGAGTGGTCTGGTTGAGGACGGTGGTGAGGCGGTCGGCGGGGAACTGCGGGTCCAGCAGCGTGTAGCCGGCGCCCGCCTTCAGCACCGCGAGCAGCGAGGCGATCAGGTGCGGCGAGCGTTCCAGGTGGATGGCGACGATGCTGCCGGGGGCCACTCCGTGGCCGGTCAGATGCCTTGCCAGGCGGTTGGACCAGATGTCCAGTTCGGCGTACGTCAGCTGCTGGTCCTCGAAGACCAGCGCCAGGGAGTCCGGGGTGCGCGCGGCCTGCCCAGCGAACAGTCCGTCCAGGCCCAGACCGGGCGCCGGTGACGGGACACCGCTCCACTCCAGGACCCGGTCCCGCTCGTCGGCGGCGAGCAACTCCAGTTCGGTGACCGGCAGATCGGGCGTCGCGACGGCCTCGCCGAGAAGGCGTACGAGACGGTCGGCCGTCGCCTCGATCGTGCGCGCCTCGTAGAGGTCCGTGGCGTACTCGACGGTGATGTCCAGGCCGCCCGGCGCCCCGTCCGCGCCGCGGTGCTCGCCGAACGCGAAGGTCAGGTCGAACTTCGCGACCGAGGTCTCCGGGAACGCGAACTCGCCGGTCAGATCGCCCAGTCCGGGGGCTTCGGCAGAGGTCTCGGCCAGCGTCAGCATGACCTGGAAGAGGGGGTGACGGGCGGTCGTGCGCTCGGGGTTGAGGATCTCGACCAGGCGGTCGAAGGGGAGGTCCTGGTTGTTCCAGGCGGCGAGATCCGTCTCGCGGACCCGGGTGAGCAGGTCGCGGAAGGTGGGGTTGCCGGTCAGGTCGGTTCGCAGGACCAGGGTGTTGACGAAGAAGCCGATCAGGTCGTCGAGCTTCTGGTCGGTGCGGCCGGCGACCGGGGAGCCGAGCGGGATGTCCTGTCCGGCGCCGGAGCGCGACAGCAGGGCTGACACGGCGGCCTGGGCGACCATGAAGAGCGTGGTGCCGGTGTCCTGCGCGAGGGAGGCGAGCGCCGTGTGCAGCCGTGCGTCGCAGTGGACGGTGTGGGTGGTGCCCTGGTTGGAGGCGGTGGCCGGGCGGGGGCGGTCCGTCGGGAGTGTGGCCTCCTCCGGGAGGTCCGCCAACGCCTGCTGCCAGTGCGTGAGTTGGCGGTCCTCGTCCTCGCGCAGCAGGCGCTCCTGCCACAGCGTGTAGTCGGCGTACTGGACCGGCAGCGGCTGCCAGTCGGGTGCCTGGCCCTGCGTCCGTGCCTCGTAGGCGGCCGACAGGTCGCGGAAGAGCGGGGCGTTGGACCAGCCGTCGGAGGCGATGTGGTGGATGACGAGGGAGAGGACGTGGTCCTGCTCGCCGAGCCTGAACAGGCCGCCACGGAAGGGGAGTTCGGATGCCAGGTCGAAGGTGCGGGCCGCCTCCGCGCCCAGCAGCGCGGGCAGCGTGTCCGTCGTGGCCGCGGTGAGCGGGAGTTCCACCGGCTGGGGCGGCCGGACGTGCTGGTACGGCTTGCTCTCATGGGTCGGGTAGAGGGTGCGCAGGCTCTCGTGGCGGCCGGCCAGGTCGCTCAGCGCGAGCCGCAGCGCCTCCCGGTCGAGCCGGCCGTGCAGCCGTAGCGCCATCGGGATGTTGTACGTCGCCGACGGGCCCTCCAACTGATCCAGGAACCACAGGCGTTGCTGGGCCGAGGAGAGGGGGACGCGCTCCGGGCGGTCCTCGGGGACGAGGGCCGGGCGCCGCGCGTCGCCGCTCGCCGCCGTGAGCCGCTCGGCGAGCTGGGCGACCGTCGGGTACTGGAACAGGTCCCGGATGGTGATCTCCGCGTCCCACACGGCACGGATGCGGCTGATGAGCCGGGTGGCGAGGAGGGAGTGGCCGCCGCGGTGGAAGAAGTGGTCGTCGATGGAGGCCGACGGCAGGCCCAGTACGGCGGCGAACAGGCCGCACAGCACTTCCTCGGCCGGGGTGCGGGGTGCCCGGCCGCCGGTGTCCAGGGACTGCTGGGGCGCGGGCAGCGCACGCCGGTCGATCTTGCCGTTGGTGGTGAGCGGGATCGCGTCGAGCAGGACGAAGGCGGACGGGACCATGTACTCGGGCAGCAGCGCGGCCGTGCGCCGCTTCACGTCCTCGACGTCGAGGCCGTCGCCGTCCGGGGACGGCACCAGGTAGGCGACCAGACGCTTGTCCCCGGGGCGGTCCTCACGGACGATCACGGTGGCCTGGGCGACGTCCGCGTGGGCGGTCAACGCGCTCTCGATCTCGCCGGGTTCGATGCGGAAGCCGCGCAGCTTGACCTGCTGGTCCGCCCGGCCGAGGTATTCGAGCGAGCCCTCGTGGTTCCAGCGGACCAGGTCGCCGGTGCGGTACATGCGTGTGCCGGGCGTTCCGTACGGGTCGGACACGAAGCGTTCGGCGGTCAGGCCGGGGCGGTTCAGGTAGCCCTGCGCGAGACCGGCGCCCGCGATGTACAGCTCGCCCGGGGTGCCGGGCGGCAGCAGCCGGAGGCCGGGGTCGAGGACGTAGAGGCGGTGGTTGTCGAGGGCCTCGCCGATCGGGATCGTGCCCGTGCAGTCGTCGTCCCGGCGGACCCGGTGGGTGGCGGCGAAGGTGGTGGTCTCGGTGGGGCCGTAGCCGTTGACGACGGTGGTGTCCGGGCAGTGGTCGTGGATACGGCGGACGGCCTCGGGCGGTACGACGTCGCCGCCGGCCCAGACCTCGCGGACACCGGCGAAGGCGTCGGGTGCCTCCTCGGCCATGAGCCGGAACAGGCCCGCGGTCAGCCACAGGCTGGTGATCCCGTGGTCGTCGATCAGCCGCCGGTAGCCCGCCGGGTCGAGGTGGCCGGGCGGCGCGACGACGAGGGTGCCGCCGTTGAGCCACGGGACCCATATCTCGTACGTCGACGCGTCGAACGCGGCCGGGGAGTGGAACAGCACCCGCCGGTGGTTGCCGCCCGCGTACCGGCTCTGCGCGGCCAGGTCGGCGACATTGCGGTGGGTGACCGTGACGCCCTTGGGCAGGCCCGTCGAGCCCGAGGTGAACATGGCGTACACCGGCTGGTCGGGGTGGATGGCGGGCACCGGGGCGGTGGCGGGCAGGGTGTCGAGGGCGAGGGCTCCGTCGAGGACGACGACCTGTGCGGTGGCCTGGGCGACCACCGGGTGGTCGGACATCGCCTCGTCGGTGAGCAGCACCGGCGCTCCGGTGTCGCCGAGGATCTGGACGAGCCGGGTGTCCGGGTCGGTGGTGTTCAGCGGCGCGTACACGGCGCCCGCCTTGACCACCGCGAGCAGCGCCGTCAGCAGGTCGGCCGAGCGTTCCATCAGGACGGCCACCACATCCCCCTGGCGGACGCCGAGGTCGATCAGGTGGTGGGCGAGCCGGTTGGTGAGCTCGTCCAGCTCGCCGTAGGAGAAGTCCTGGTACTCGTCCACCAGGGCCACGGCGTCCGGGGTGCGGGCGGCCTGCGCGGCGAACAGCTCGGCGAGGCTCGCCTCGGGGCCGCCGGTGACGGTGCCCGCCCACTCCTCCAGGAGCTGCCGGCGCTCGTGCTCGCCGAGCAGGTCGAGGACGGACAGTGGGGTGTCGGGCGAGGTGAGCACCGCTTCCAGCAGACGGCGGAGCCGGGCCATCAGCGCGTCGATCGTGCGCGCCTCGTACAGGTCGGTGGCGTACTCGATGGTGATGTCCAGGCCGCCCGGCCGCCCGTCGCGGGTGCGGTGCTCGCCGAAGCCGAACGTCAGGTCGAACTTGGCGATCTGCAGCTCGTTGTACTCGGTGCGGGCGTCCAGACCGGGGAAGCCGACCGCGTCCGAACCGGCCTCGCCGAGGGTCAGCATCACCTGGAACAGGGGGTGCCGGGAGGCGGACCGCTCGGGGTTGAGGACCTCGACGAGGCGGTCGAAGGGCAGGTCCTGGTGGTTCCAGGCGGCCAGGTCCGTCTTGCGCACCCGGCCGAGCAGGTCGCGGAAGCTGGGGTCGCCGGTCAGGTCCGTACGCAGGATGAGGGTGTTGACGAAGAAGCCGACCAGACCGTCGAGCGCCTCGTCGATGCGCCCGGACACCGGGGAGCCGACCGGGATGTCGAGTCCGGCGCCCGAGCGGGACAGCACGGTGGCGACCGCCGCCTGCACCGCCATGAACAGGGTCGCCCCCGACTCCCGTGCCAGATGGGTGAGTCCGGCGTGTGCGTCGGCAGGCAGGTGCGTGGTGCACTGCGCGCCCCGGTAGGAGGCGGCGGCCGGGCGCGGCCGGTCCGTGGGCAGCGTTGCCTCCTCCGGAAGCTCCGCCAACGTGTGCTGCCAGAAGGCGAGTTGGAGGGCACCGGCGCTCTCCGCGTCGTCCGCCTCGCCGAGCAGCTCCTGCTGCCACAGCGTGTAGTCGGCGTACTGCACGGGCAGCGGCTCCCACCCGGGCGTCTGCCCCTGGACGCGCGCCCCGTACGCGGTGGCCAGGTCGCCGAGGAGCGGCGCGGTCGAGCCGCCGTCGGTGACGATGTGGTGCATGATCACGAGCAGCACGTGCTCCTGCTCGCCGAGCGCGATCAGCCGGGCCCGCACCGGCAGGTCCACCGCCAGGTGGAAGACCTGGGCGGACTCCTCGGCGAGGACGGTGGAGAGGGTCTCGGCGGTGGCCGCGACCACCGGCAGGTCGAGCTCCACCTCCTCCTCGGCCAGGATGTGCTGGTACGGCGTGCCGTCCTGGTCCGGGAAGACCGTGCGCAGTGCCTCGTGCCGGCCGATCACGTCCATCAGCGCCGACTGCAGGGCGCCGCGGTCGAGTTCGCCGGTCAGCCGGACGCCGAGCGGGATGTTGTACGTCGTCGAGGGGCCCTCCATCTGCGCGATGAACCACAGACGCTGCTGGGCGAAGGACAAGGGGATCACTTGGTCGCTCCCATCCGGCGCATCGGCCGCAATGTGGGCCTTGCGGCCTTGGCGCCGTCGAGCTTCTCGACGAGCGTTGCCACGATCGGGTTTTCGAAGAGGGTCGCCACGGACACCTCGACCGCCAGCACGGTGCGGATGCGTCCCACCAGCCGGGTGGCGAGGAGGGAGTGGCCGCCGAGGTGGAAGAAGTGGTCGTCGATGGTGACGGACGGCAGGCCGAGGATCTCGGCGAACAGCCCGCAGAGCACTTCTTCCCTGGGGGTGCGGGGCGCGCGTCCGCTTGCGGCGTCGTTGCCGGACTGCGGTGCGGGCAGGGCCTTGCGGTCCACCTTGCCGTTGCTGGTCAGCGGGATCGCGTCGAGCAGGACGAAGGCGGACGGGACCATGTACTCGGGCAGCAGCCCGGACGTGTGCCGCTTCACGTCCTCGACGTCGAGGCCCTCGCCGTCCGGCGCCGGAACCAGGTAGGCGACCAGGCGCTTGTCGCCGGGCCGGTCCTCGCGGACGGCCACGACGGCCTGGGCGACCGAGGCGTGACCGGCGAGCACGCTCTCGATCTCGCCCGGTTCGATGCGGAAGCCGCGCAGCTTGACCTGCTGGTCGGCCCGCCCGAGGTACTCCAGCGAACCCCGGTCGTTCCACCGCACCAGGTCTCCGGTGCGGTACATCCGCCCGCCCGCCGGACCGTAGGGGTCGGCCACGAACCGCTCGGCGGTCCCCGAGGGCCGGTCCAGGTAGCCCTGGGCGAGCCCGGCGCCCGCGATGTACAGCTCGCCCGGGGTGCCCGGCGGAACCAGCCGGAGATGTGGATCGAGGACGTAGAGACGGTGGTTGTCGAGGGCCTCGCCGATGGGGACCGCGCCCGCGCTGCCGAGGGGGCGCGGGATGTGGTGGGTGGCGGCGAAGGTGGTGGTCTCGGTGGGGCCGTAGCCGTTGACGACGGTGGTGTCCGGGCAGTGGTCGTGGATACGGCGGACGGCCTCGGGCGGTACGACGTCGCCGCCGGCCCAGACCTCGCGGACACCGGCGAAGGCCGCCGGGGCTTCTTCGGCGATGAGCCGGAAGAGTCCTGCCGTCAACCAGAGGGCGGTGATGGCGTGTTCGGCGATGAGGTGCTGGTAGGCGGCGGGGTCGAGGTGTCCGGCGGGGGCGACGACCAGTGCGCCGCCGGTGAGCCACGGGACCCACATCTCGTAGGTGGAGGCGTCGAAG
>NZ_JBMNDS010000124.1:0-19012 GCF_052543295.1 Streptomyces sp. SAS_270 | reverse complement strand
TCGGGGGAAAGACCGTCGCCGAGCCCTGATGGTGCGCACGCCCCTCGTCCCCACGGGGGCGGCACACGGGGGCCACTCCGCTCGACGGCCCCGTCCTGGGTGATGCGGGAGGGGTTTGGCTACACCGGGGTGGCGTTCTTCTCGGGCTCCGTCTCGGCCGGGATGCGGTGCAGTCCCTTGCGGTCGTACCACCCCAGCACGCCGAACCCGAACAGTGCGGCGGCCGCGAGGCCGACGGCCATCATCACCCAGCCTCGGGTCAGACCCGCGTCACCCTGCGCGTCGTAGTAGAGGATCGAGCGGATCCCGCCGGCGATCTGCCGCAGCGGCTCGAACTCAGCGAGGAAGCGGTAGAAGCCGGGCAGCGCCTGAATCGGCGTGGTGGCGTTGGCCGTTGGCACCGCCATCCCGATGAAGACCAGCGTGGCTACGAGCATGCCGGGCGTGCCGAAGACGGCGAGGAGGGTGAGCGCGCCGATCCCGGAGACGGCGATGGCGGCCACCGAGTACAGCCACAGCAGTGGGAGGTGGGAGGCGTCCATGCCCATGATTCCGACCGCTCCCGCCATGACCAGGGTGCCCATCAGCAGGGACAGGGCCGCCATGAGGGTGCCGGCGATGGCGAGGGTCTGCACCCGGGTCGCCCGGATCAGTGGGCGGTGCAGGCGCAGCGGGCCCATGTCGTTGTGGGTGTAGCCGAGGGCGTGGTCGACCTGGCCGCTGATCACATTGGCGGAGAGCATGCCGCACACCACGAGAGCGAGTGCGTAGTAGAACGCCGTCAGGCCGAGACCGCTATGTGAGTCGAGTGGATGGCCGTCCTTCACCGTGACGGCGGCCGGGTCGGCGAGCAGGACGCGTGCCGCGGTGGGCAGCTTTGCCTGCTGGGCGCCGGTCTGTGCTGTCAATTCCTGGCCTATGTGGATGAGGCGCTCTCGGCCGCCTGAGTCGTCGCGACCCGCGCCAGGCCGGAACCCAGACTGCCGGCCGACTGGTTGGTGAGCACCGTCAGCGCCGGACGCACCGGGGTCCCGGTGCCCGTGGTTCCGGTCAGCGCAGTGACGGAGGACGTGAAGTCGGCGGGCACGACGAGCGCGCCGTACAGCTTGCCCTTGCCGAGTTCCTCCTTCACCTCCCGCTCGTCCATCACCTTCCAGTCGACCTTGTCCCCGCTGGCGGTGGACTTCTTGATCGAGTCGGTGATCTGGGCCCCCAGGTTGACCTGCTTGCCGCCGACCGAGGCTCCCTTGTCGGCGTTGACCAGACCGACGGGCAGGTTCTTCATCTGGCCGGCCGGGTCGATGTTGGCGCCGACGTACAGCACGGCGAACAGCAGCGCGAGCACGCCGGTGATGACGCCGCTGGCGATCCACAGGGGTTTCGCCCGCAGCACGCGGAAGGGGTGAATTCCATTCATGACTTACTCCGGCTTGGACAACACAGCTACATCGGGAGGAGACCGGACGGCACCATCGCCCGCCGGGGACTTTCTGCGTCAAAACCCTTCAGCACGGCTCGCGTTGACCGTTGAGGATGAGCCCCGCCGGCGCCCCGGCTGCGGTCGGCGAAGCAGTCGACGGCACCCGTGGATCACGGTCACGGCCGCCCCCAAACGGAAACCGGCCGGTTTCGCATCATCGTAAACCGATCGGTTTCCAATTGCCAAGTCGAGAGGCTGCCCAGGCATCGAAGACCGAGTCGGACGCTCGGCCCTCAGGCGGGTGAGGTGATCGTTCATGCCACGCCGACACGAACCGGGCTCAGGGCGTTCCGGTCGTCCTGACAGTCGGCTCGCGGTCGCGTCACGCGGCCACTCGCGCCGATCGCCCCCGGTCGGCGCCCTTCGGTGTCGTGGTGGATCGGTGTGTGTGAGTCGCTCAGGGGCAGGCCTGTTCCGCCGTAGCGGGCGGCGACGATCTCGGCCGCGATGGACAGGGCCGTCTCCTCAGGTGAACGGGCGCCCAGATCCAGGCCGATCGGTGAGTGCAGTCGGGTCAGTTCGGCTTCGGTGAGGCCGATTTCGCGGAGTCTGCGGTTGCGGTCTTGGTGGGTGCGGCGGGAGCCCATCGCGCCGATGTAGGCGGCCGGCAGGCGCAGGGCCGTCTCCAGGAGGGGGACGTCGAACTTGGCGTCGTGGGTGAGGACGCAGACCACGGTGCGGTCGTCGGTGCGGGTGTGGTGCAGGTAGCGGTGGGGCCAGTCGACCACGATGTCGTCGGCCTCGGGGAAGCGTGTCCGGGTGGCGAAGACGGGTCGGGCGTCGCACACCGTGACGTGGTAACCGAGGAACTTGCCCATGCGTACCAGCGCCGCGGCAAAGTCGATGGCGCCGAAGACGAGCATGCGTGGCGGCGGCACGCTCGACTCGACGAACACGCTCAGGCCGGGCTCGCAGTGGGAGCCGTCCTGCGCGATGTCGAAGGTGCCCGTGCGCCCGGCGTTTAGCAGGGAGCGGGTTTCGTTGACGACGGCGCGGTCCAGGTCCGGATGTCCGCCGAGTACGCCGAGTACGCCGAGTACGCCTTCGCAGGATCCGTCGGGGCGGACCGCCAGCGCCCGTCCGAGGAGCTTGGCCGGGCCGCGGATGACGCGTGCGAGAGCCGCCGCCTCGCCCCTGGCGGCGGCCGCCAGCGCCGTCTGGAATGTCTTCCTGCCCGGCGCGTCGACGGGCACCGGCGTGACCAGGATGTCGAGGAAACCGCCGCAGGTCAGCCCGACAGCGAAGGCGTCCTCGTCGCTGTAGCCGAACCGCTCGCGGACCGTCTGGCCGTCGGCGAGCGCCTGGGTGCACAGGTCGTAGACCGCGCCTTCGACGCAACCGCCGGACACCGAGCCGATGGCCGTTCCGTCGGCGTCGACGGCGAGCGCGGCGCCCGGCCCGCGCGGTGCGCTGCCGCCGACGGCCACCACCGTGGCCACGGCGAAGTCCCGGCCTTCCTCGAGCCACCGGTTCAGCTCGTCAGCGATGTCCAGCATGGGATTTTCTTTCTTGTCGTCGTAGGCGGATCGGGCCGTCGTCGTGCAGGTGCGCCCGAAAGGGCATGCACGACAAGTCCCGCAACTGCCGTCGTCTCAGAGCAGCTTGTCCAGCGTGATCGGCAGGTCCCGGATCCGCTTGCCGGTCGCGTGATGGACCGCGTTCGCGATCGCGGCCGCCACACCGGTCATGCCGACCTCGCCCAGCCCGATGATTCCCAGAGGCATCGTCTTGTCCGGTTCGTCGAGCCAGTCGACGTCGATCGCGGGGATGTCGGCGTGCACCGGCACGTAGTAGGAGTCGAGACCAGCGCTCATGGTGCGTCCGTTGCGGGGATCGACCAGACTCTGCTCCGACAGCGCCATGCCGATCCCCATGACCACGGCCCCGCGGAGCTGGCTGGCCGCGGTCTTGGGGTTGATGACGCGCCCGACGTCGAACATGCCGAGCCAGCGCGAAATCCGCAGTTCACCCGTGTCGGGGTTGACCCGTACCTCACAGAACTGCGCGCCGCGGGCGGCCTTGGACCAGCGCTGGTCCTGCAGGAAGGTGGTCAGGAAGCGGCCCTGACTGCCCAGCACTCCCAGCCGGGTGTCCGACCCGACCGAGGCCTCGATGAACGGGCGCCCCGCCGCGCGTAGGGCGGCCGCCGGTTCCTGACCGGTCGTGCCCGTACGCCGGGCCAGGGCGCTCACCTTGCGGGTCAGCTCGGCGCACGCGGCGAGGAGGCTGGTGGCCACCGTCGCCGTCTGGTTGGAGTTGCCGGCCATCGGGCCCGCCGGCAGGGCCGTGTCGCCGTACTCGACGCGGACCTTCTCGTACGCGATGCCGAGCGCGTCCGCGGCGATCTGTGCCTGTACGGTCGCGGCGCCCATGCCCATCTCGTGGAAACCGCACTGCACGAGCGCGCTGCCGTCGTCGCTCAGCCGTACTTTGACGTCGGCGACCAGGCGCAGGGTCGGGTGGTAGGCGGTGGCCGTGCCCATCCCGACGAGCCACTCGCCGTCACGCATGGAGCGAGGTTCGGGGTTGCGGTCCGCCCAGCCGAAGCGTTCGGCGCCCCTCTCGAAGGCTTCACGCTGCATCCGCTGGGAGAACTTCTTGCCACCCGTCGGATCCTTTGTGGGCTCGTTGCGCAGCCGCAGGGCGATCGGGTCCATCGACAGCTCGTAGGCGAGTTCGTCCATCGCCGATTCCAGTACGAAGCTGCCGATCGCCTCGCCGGGGGCGCGCAGCCAGGTGTTGGGCATCAGATCCATCGCGACGAGGTTCTGCCGGGTCAGCATGTTCTGGGCGCCGTAGAGGTGCCGGGCCGGCGAGCTGGTCGCCTCGAGCAAACCCCCGACCGAGCCGGTGCGGGTGACGCTGTCCTGGATCAGCGAGGTGAGCCGGCCGTCGCGGGTCGCACCGAGCGCGATCCGGTTGGTCGAGGCGGTGCGCCCACCGGTGGCGCGGTTGACGGCCGTGCGGCTCAGCGCCAGGCGCACGGGCCGCCCGACAGCCTTGGCCGCCATCGCCGCGATGACCGTGCCGGGCCAGACGGCGAACTTCCCGCCGAAGCCACCACCCAAGAATTCGGCGTGGACGCGGACGTGGGACGCCGGCACACCGAACCGCCAGGCGAGGTAGCGGCGGCTCTGGTCCATGGCCTGCGTGGTGTCGTGCACGGTGAGGTGGTCACCGTCCCAGACGGCGACCGTCGCGTGCGGCTCGATCGCGTTGTGCTGCAGGCCGGGCGTGGTGTAGCGCAGGTCGACCGAAACCTCCGCAGCGGCCAGCGCCGCCTCGGCGTCGCCCTTCTTCGTCTGGCCGGCGAAGGTGAGGTCGCCCTTCGCCGGGGTGGCGTTGTGCTGCTCGGCGGCGAAGTCCACCCGCGCGGGCAGCGGGTCGTAGGTCATTTCGACGAGCGATGCGGCCTCGTTCGCCGCGGCCGAGGTCTCCGCGACCACGACGGCGATCGGCTGGCCGTCCCAGAAGACCTGATCGGTGTTGAGGTAGTCAAGGCTGGTGCCCGACACGTCCGGTCCGAGGTTCAGCACGATGTTGGCTTTGCGTGCCGGCCGGATCCTCGGCGCGTCGAGGTGGGTGAGGACTGCCACGACGCCGGGCACCGCGGCCGCCGCGGCCGTGTCGATGCCGGTGATCGTGCCACGGGCGACGGTTGCATGGACCAGCGTCGCGTACGTGAGGTTCGGGTAGTGGTGCTCGGCGGAGAACCGCACCTCCCCGGTCACCTTCGCGTGGCCGTCCCGGCGGTCCACCGGTCGGCCGACGGCGCCCCCGACGGGCACGGAAGCGTCCGCGCCGGACTCGGAGCCTGTCCAGGTGTGTGTGGTCACGATGCGCTCCGCTCAGCGTTGAGTTTCCGCAGCACGGCCACGACGGTCCGCTGGGCCAGGTCGATCTTGAAGGCGTTGTCGGGCAGGGGCAGGGCGGGGGCGAGTTCGGCGGCGGCGGCGCGGGCGAAGCTCTCGTCGGTGGCTTCGGCGCCGAGCAGCAGTTCTTCCGCGATGCGCGCCCGCCACGGCTTGGTCGCGACGCCGCCGAGTGCGAGGCGGACCTCGGCGATGCGGCCGTAGGCGTCCACCTGAAGCGCCGCGGCGACCGAGACCAGGGCGAAGGCATACGACGCGCGGTCGCGGACCTTGCGGTAGCGCGAGTGCGCCGCCACAGGCACCGGCGGCAGCTCGACGGCCGTGATCAGCTCGTCGGCAGCCAGCACCGTCTCGATGTGGGGTGTGTCGCCGGGCTCGCGGTGGAACTCGGCGATCGGGACGCGCCGGATACCGCGCACGCTCTCCACCTCGACGACCGCGTCGAGCACCGTCAGCGCCACCGCCATGTCCGAGGGATGCGTCGCGATGCAATGCTCGCTCGCCCCCAGCACCGCACTGCCGCGGGAGAACCCGCCGATCGCGTCACAGCCGCTGCCGGGCGCGCGTTTGTTGCAGGCGGAGGCCTCGTCGTAGAAGTACATGCAGCGGGTGCGCTGCAGGAGGTTGCCTCCCACGGTCGCCATGTTCCGCAGCTGAGCGGACGCCCCGAGCAGGATCGCCTGCGCCAGCACCGGGTAGCGGGTCCTGATCAGCGGGTCCGCGGCGAGCCGGCTGTTGCTCACCAGCGCGCCGACGCGGATGGTGCCGTCGGGCAGTTCCTCGATCCCGGTGAGCGGCAGACGGGTGATGTCCACGACCGTCGCCGGATGCTCGATGCCCTCACGCATGAGGTCGACGAGGTTCGTCCCGCCCGCGAGGAACTTCACGTCGTCGCTGTCCGCGATCGTGCGCAGCGCCGTGCCCATGTCCGGTGCGCTGAGGTAGGAGAACGACTTCACTTCGCGACCTCCTTGATCGCCGAGACGATGCCGTTGTAGGCGCCGCAGCGGCACAGGTTGCCGCTCATCCGCTCCCGGATCTCCGTCTCGTCCAGCTCTCCGCCGGTGTCGGCGAGGTGCTCGGTCGCCGCGCTGGGCGCGCCTTCCTTGTGCTCGGCGAGCATGCCGATCGCCGAGCAGATCTGGCCCGGGGTGCAGTAGCCGCACTGGAACCCGTCGGTGCGGACGAACGCCTCCTGCAACGGGTGGTCGACCCCTTCGATGGTCGTGATCTCACGGCCCTGGTACTGCACCGCCAGCGCGAGACACGCGTTGATCCGCCGGCCGTCGGCGAGCACCGTGCAGGCACCGCACGCGCCCTGGTCGCAGCCCTTCTTGGTGCCGGTCAGGCCCAGGTACTCGCGCAGCGCGTCGAGCAGGCTCACCTGTGGCGCGACGTCCAGCCTCTGGGCGGACCCGTTGATCCGCAGCTCGATCTCCACCGTGTCTTCCTCCGGTTCGCCCGTGGGCTCGTTCTCATGGGGGCCATCAGGCACATGTGCCAGGACCAGAGGGACCCCGCTCCGCGGACTGTGAAACCGCCGGCCGGGAATCCGAATCATGAGAATGGGTCCATGATCTAAAACAAGAACGTAGCAGTTCAACCAATTAAACGCATCACCCTTGTCGCGATTTTACATTCCCATGCAACAGTAATGATGCAAATCAGTACAAATCCGCAGGTCAGGCGTATGGTCTTCGGTGCATCACGAATCAAAACGGGAGTGGGTAAGTCATGGGCCGACCCCTGCGGGCCGATGCCGCGCGCAGTGTGCGCGCGATTCTGGAGGCGGCCGAGCAGGTCCTTGCCGAAGACCCCGGGGCCTCCATGGAGCAGATCGCCGAGAAGGCGGGCGTGGCCAGAACGACCGTGCACCGGCGGTTCGCCAACCGCCAGGCCCTCATCGAAGCACTCGCCACCTCGGCGAAACAGCAGCTCATGGACGCCGTAGAAGACGCCCACATGGACACCGCCCCACCGCTCGTGGCACTGCACCGCGTCACGGCGAACGTACTGCGGATCAAGAGCGTCTGGCGGTTCACGCTCGGCCACCCCCTCGCCGACACCCCCCTCACTGCGGTGATCTGGTCCGAGATCAATGCCGGAGCCCTCGAGTTCTTCGCCCGGGCCCAGCACGAAGGGCTCCTCGCCCCGGACACGGACCTCATGTGGGCGCGACGGGTCTACTACGCCCTCCTCGACGAGGCCCAGCACGGAGGCGGCGCGGATCTCGACCCGGACCGGGTCCGGCAGAACGCGGACGCAATGGCCACGCTCGTCGTCGACACGTTTCTGCGCGGCATGGGACCCCACGGCTGAACCGCACCTGGCCGACGGACGCCGGGCTCCGTCTCGTCCTGCCCCTCCTGGGGCGCGAGGAATGGCATTCCTCGCGCGCAGCCGGCGCGACGACGCGCCGCCCCCACTATCGACGCAGAGCGCGTTCGCGAGCAACGGGCTCCTGGTCGTGCGCTACAACTCCGTGCAATACCTCGCCTCGTGCGATGTGAGACAGCAGCTGTTGGACTCCTGACCCATCCTCGTCGAACTGGAACGCGGAGACGTACGGTTCGGGACCCTGGACGAGCGGCATCTGTGGAGGAACCCGCGTACCTGACGGCGCTATGGCTGCTGCGACGACATTTACGGAATGGCCTAGGCGGTTCTCATTCCGGCGGGGGGTCACACTTCAGGATGCATTCGCCGTGCCACCATCCGCAGCAGTCGGCACGGCGTGCGGGGTCTCGGTCAACGTATTCCGTGATGATGCGGCCGTCTTCGATGCGGGACACGCCCTCTTGCTTCCTGAAGTCGATCTTCAGGATGTCGAGTTCCATGGTCATGCATTTGACCGCGTACTTGTCGGCTGCTTCGGGGTACTGGTCGAACAGCTTGTTCAGTGCGTCGAAGAACTCGGGGTCGCTTCGCGGCCCGCAGGTGGGCTTTCTGGTCATGGCAACGCTCCAAAGCGGTGAGTGCTCTGAGTCCCCCGGACGAGTGCGTTGCAACCCTCTGCTCCAATCGTCTCGCGGGTGTCACCCCGATGCCACTCGGCCAGAGCCTGCGTCCAGCCAGCTCGCAGGGGCGTGAGCCGTACGCGGGCCGGGCATGCCGGCGGGGCGGCACAACAGCCGTCCCGCGACGTGGGCTTCAGGAACTTCGGTCGTCGCGCATGGCCCGCTCGCTCTCGCGGAGCAGGTACTTCTGGATCTTCCCGGTGGAGGTGCGGGGCAGTTCACCGAAGACGACCCGCTTGGGCGCCTTGAACCGTGCGATCCGGGATTTGACGTGGTCGATGATGTCCTGCTCGGTGGTGACGGCATCCGGCCGCAGGACGACGTAGGCGACGGGCACCTCGCCCCAACGGTCGTCCGGGGCGCCGACGACGGCGACTTCGAGGACCGCCGGGTGGCCGGCGATGGCCTGCTCGACCTCGATCGAGGTGATGTTCTCTCCGCCGGAGATGATGACGTCCTTGCTGCGGTCCCTCAGCTCGATGTACCCGTCGGGGTGGCGGACGCCGAGATCGCCGGTGCGGAACCAGCCGTCCGGTGCGGCCGCGGCGGTCGCGGCGTCGTCCTTGAAGTACCCCAGCATGAGGTTGTTGCCGCGCAGCCGGATCTCACCGATCGTCGTACCGTCCGCGGGGACGTCCTTGTCTCCGTCGACCACCCGGGCGGTGAGGCCGATGACGTTGGCCACGCCCTGACGCGCACGGAGCCTGGACTGCTCCGCGGCCCCGCGGCCGCTCCATTCGGGGTGCCAGTCACAGAGCATCGCCGGCCCGAACGTCTCGGTCAGTCCGTACAGATGCGTGACGTCGATACGCAGGTCCTCGGCGGCGGCGAGCAACGTGGGGCTCGGTGGCGCCCCGCCGGTCAGGAAGCGGATGACGCCTTCCGAGTCGCGGCCTGCCTCCGGGGCGTTCGCCACCATGGAGAGCACCGCGGGTGCGCCGCACAGATGGGTGATGTGATCGCCGCGAATGTGCCGCCAGATCTCGGAGGCCTCGACCTTGGGCAGGCATACGTGTGTGCCGCCGGCGGCAGTGACCGCCCAGGGGAAGGACCAGCCGTTGCAGTGGAACATCGGCAGTGTCCACAGGTAGGCGGAGACTGCGCTCAGCTGGGTGTGCGTGACCATCGCGAGTGCCTGGAGGTAGGCGCCGCGGTGGTGGTACATGACGCCTTTGGGACGGCCGGTTGTTCCGGAGGTGTAGTTGACCGACAGCAGCGCTCGCTCATCGGACAACGGAACGGCGGTCGGCACGGCGGCGGCGAGGAGTTCGTCGTAGGCGCCGTTGTCGCCCGGGCCCGCGCGCACGATCACGGGCGGCTGCGGCATGCCGTCGATCGCCGTGTCCACGAGATCGTCGAACTGCGGATCCTGCAGCAGCACCGCGCTTTCCGAGTGCTCCAGGATGTAGCGCACCTCGGCGGCCGAGAGCCTGGTGTTGATCGTGACCAGGGGCGCACCGGCCCACGGGGCTCCGTAGTGCGCCTCGAGCATTACGTGCGTGTTGGGCGCGAGGACGGCGACGGGTCGGCCGTTCGCGAGCGCGGCCAGGACGCCGGCGAGCCGCCGGCACCGGTCGTGCAACTCGGCGTAGATGAAGCGCCGGTGTCCGTCGATCACGGCCGTGCGCTCGGGAAACACCGCGGCCGACCGGTCCAGGAAGGAGACGGGACTCATCGGCTCGAATGACAGGGCAGGTATCAAGGCTTGCTCCGTTACACAGCGGAGGACCATGGGGCCGCCCGCGGTCGGTGCCGGACCGCAAGGCCGGCGCGCTCACCGCGGACGCGGCAGTGGGCACCCGCGGAGCAACCCTCTCCCCGCTACATCCCCACGTACACCGGGTAATCGATCTCGGTACCGGACATCAGGTCGAAGGCACGCTCGACCAGTTCGTCCGATCCGACGGCCACCCGCACATCGCCCGACCGAACCGCGTCGATCACCGGGGTGCCGGCGAAAATCAGCTTGAGGTAGGTCCGCGTACGACAGTGGATCTCAAGGTCGGGGCGAACGGGTGCCGGGCCGCTCCGCGTCCACATCCGGCCGTCGGCGATCTCGACATGGAACGTCTCTTTGCCCACGTGCAGCTCGTAGATCTCCTTGAGACCTGCGAGCTTGTCCGGCGTGACAAGACTCGAAACGCTCAGGGCGATGAGGTCCACGCGGGTCGTCGTCGGGTCGATCTCCGGAGACGGCGGAAGCCCCAGACCCCATCGGCCGAGCGCGATGAGCGGCTCACGAAGCCCCTCGCCCCTCTCGGTGAGCTCGTACACCGGCACACCGGCGGGCGGCGGAAGCGTGCTGCGGCGAACGACGTCGGCGGCCTCCAGACTGCGAAGACGCGTAGTCAGACGATTCGGCCCGAGGGCCGGGAGCGTGTCGACGAGATCCTTGAACCGCTTGGGTCCGAGCAGCAGCTCACGCACGATCAGAAAGGTCCACCGCTCGCCGAGGATGTCCATGGAACGGGCGAGCGGACACATCTGGCCGTAGGTTCTTGCAGTCGTCATACCCCTACTGTACGGCTCGATAACTCCTCACTATATGGCTTGTACACCACCCACGTGCCCGGGACGTCCAGGTCCGTGCGTTGCGCCGTCGGGGTCCGGTGCGGCGGACTCATTGCCGTAGACCCACCGCGTCGGCGAAGGCTTCGAGCTCTCGGCGGATGTCGCCGGCGGGCTGGTACGTGATCTCGGTGACTCCCTGCGCCGCGAGGTCCTTCACCCTGGCAAGGACGTCTTCGGCCGTGCCCGTGAGGGTGCGCCCGACCAGCGTGTTGCCCCCGGCGTTCCAGGCGGCGGTATCCGCTTCGTTCAGACGCAGCAGATGTCCGTTGTGCACCGTGAGGTGGCGTTCGGCCTCCGGTGTCTCGAGTACGACGGCCAGCCATTGCGCCCCGCCGGGCAGCGCCTTGACCGCTTCCTCGCCGCCGAGTTCGTAGGAGATGTGGAACAGCTGAGCCAGTGCCGGACCCGCCGCCGTGCGCAGTCGCTCACTGCTGAGGGCCTCGCCGTCACCGAGCACGGACCCGGCGGTGTTGTAGATGACCTTCTCGAACTTCTGGGCTCCTTCGGAGACACCGTCGATTCCCACGATGAAGACGCCGTCCCCGAGTGACTCGGCGACCGCCGTGCCCTTCGGGCCGATCGCCGCGATGTAGACCGGGATGATGTCCGGCGCGCCCCGCGGGTATTCGGGGGTGTGCAGCATCCGCATCGGGCTGCCCTCCCACTCGACCGTCTCGCCCCTGAGGAGCGCGCGGAAGGCCGTGACGTAGCGGGTCATGTACGCCCACGAGACGGGCTGTTGCCCCATCGACCGACGGCCCGTGTACCCGGTGCCGAACGCCACCGCGACCCGCCCGGGGGCCAGCCGCTCGAGAGCCGCCGCCCCGCTGGCGTTGACCATCGGGTGGCGCAGCGCCGGTACGAGGACACCCGGTCCGAGCCCGATGCGGTGGGTGCGTTCGGCGGCCAGCGCCAGAGTCATCCACACATCGGGGCTCTGCTGCGGTGTGTCGTACAGCCACGCACGCCCAAAGCCGAGTTCCTCCGCGATCCGGATGTGCTCCGGTGTGTCCAACGTGGTCGCGAACGACGCCGATACGTCCAGGCCCGCGGGACTGCGGCCGTGAGTTGCGGAAGATGAAGAGAAGGTGGTCATGACTGCTCCCCCAAGGTGTTCGGGAGTCCTGGGGCGGGAACGTTGGCCAGCCGCAGCTGGCCGCGAGCGATGAGCTTGCCGTTGTCGACGCTGCTGACGACCACTTGCCACAGCTGCTGGCCGCGCCCCTGCTGGATCGCTTCGGCCAGCACCTGAACCGTCCCGGTGGTGATCGGCCTGAGGAAGTCCGTGCTGTTGGCCACCCCTACGGCGACCTGGCCGCGATCGGCTACGGCGGCGGAGGCGCCGACTGTGGCGGCGGATTCAACGGCGGCGGTGTAGACCCCGCCGTGCACCACTCCCCACGGGGTGTGGTGCTCAGGGCCCAGCTGTATCTCCCCCCGCACCAGTGTGCCCGTCACCTCGGTGAAGCGTAGGCCGGCGGCCTCGACGAACGTGCTGCGGAACACGTCGAAGCCTGAGAAGGGCGCTGCGTCCGGGCCGGCTGATGTTTCGATCCTCGGCTGCTGTGTCACTGTGGCGCCCCTACTCGTTCGCCTGGTCGGGGCCGTCCTCGGTCACCGCGGGCATGGGAACTCCGAGGAGGCCGTGCGCGCCGTACCAGACGGGGCCGATGTTGAGCCGGTCGGGATAGCGGGCGGTGATCTCGTCGAAGAAGTGCTGCGGTGTGGGCTTCTCGGCGAGCAGTCGCTGCGCGTCGCGCAGGTACTGGCGGGTCTCGTCGATGATGGCCGGGTCGTCGGGCAGGTCGCGGTTCTTGTGGCCGGCCACGACGGAGCGGGGGTTGAGGGAGTCGAGGACGTCGAGGGCGGCCAGCCACGACTCGAATCCGCCGCCCGGGGTCTCCAGCAGCATCTGGTGCACGCCGTTGTAGACGACGTCGCCTCCGACGATCAGGCCGATCGCGGGGACGTGCAGCACGGTCGTGTCGTCGGTGTCGGTGTGACCGACCTCGACCACCGTGATCCGGTGTCCTTCCAGCTCGAACCCGTCCGCGGGGACGGTCCGGTAGACGAGCGGGGTGTCCGGAATCAGGCCCGGGAAGTCCGCGTCCCAGAACTGCGCGCGCCCCGCGACGTTGCGGCGCATGATCTTGGTGGTGCCCTCGGTGGCGTACGGGATGGCGTCGGGGAAGCGTTCCAGCAGCTGGCCGGTGCCGAACCAGTGGTCGCCGTGGCCGTGCGTGGCGTAGATGTAGGCCAGGCGCCTGCCGGAGCGCTCCACCCAGTCACCGACCGCCTGCGTCTGCTCGCGGGTGAACGGCGGGTCCACCAGCACCGCATCCCGCTCCCCGACGATCAGTGTCGAGGCCAGCGGAGACGACACGATCGGACTGCCGTCGGGCAGCCGCTCGCGGCGGGCGCGCTGCACCCCGTCACAGACGTACACGTCATAGGTCAGCTCAGCCATGCGTGGTGTTCCTTTCGGTGCCGTGCGGCGAGCTGCCGTACGAGGGCAGTCAGCACGGGAGTTGAAGCCGGGCGTGCGTTATCCCAGCGGCGCGAGGAATTCCTTGATCAGGTTTGCCACCCTGGTGGGCTCCTCGCGGGGAGACAGGTGGGCGACGCGCGGGAGCACCTCGAGTCGGGCGCCGACGATGCGTTCGGCCAGATCGTCGGAATGGGGGGCCCGCGGCAGCGCCTTGTCCTCGGCGCCCGCGATCACCAGGGTGGGGGCGGTGATCCGGTGCAGGACGTCGACCACGTCGGTGCGATCGCCCAGCACCGACCGCGCGGCACGGGCCAGTCCCCTGGCGTCGAGGCCGTTGACTGTGGCGGCGAGCCGGGGGGCGAATCCCGTGCCGTGACGGCGGGAGTGGTCGCTGAGCATCCCGGCCACGACCAGTCGGCCCAGACCACCCGGAACACCGACCCGGATGAGAAGGGAGATCATGCGGACCTGGAGGCGTTCACGGAATCCCACACCTCGTGCGGTGGTGTTGGACAGGACCAGAGCGCTCACTCGGTGCGGCGCGGAGAGCGCCACCCGCAGCGCCACGATGCCGCCCCACGACAGCCCGAAGAAGACCGCCCGGTCGACGCCCGCGTCGTCGAGCACCCGGAGCGCGGCCTCACCGCACTCCTCCATGGTGAACCGCCGCGAGGCCGGCGCGCTGCCGCCGGTGCCCGGGGGGTCGACCAGCAGCGTCCGCCACCCGAGAGCGTGCAGGCCGTCGAGCTGGGCGCCCCAGCTGGTGTCGCCGTCGCTGTACAGGCTCGGCCACAGCAGGGCCACGGGGCCGTCGGCGGAACCGGCGTCCTGTACGCGGAGCGGGCCCAGGGTGGTGGGCACGGTGCGTGCGTGTCGTGTCTTCACAGGTGTCGCTTCCACCAGTCGAGGGCGGCCCGGCTGCCGGGCTCGTAGCCGTCGAAGTAGATGCCGTAGTGGTCGATGCCGGAGATGACCTGGTAGTCGACGACGCCGCCGGGAGTATTCTTGATGATTTCCGCGGCGCGGGCCCCGTTGTCGGCGATGGGGTACATCTCCTCGTTGCCGGCGTCGATGATCAGGGTGGGGATTCGCAGCCGGTCGACCTGCGCGAGCGGGTTGAAGTGCGACAGCTTCGCCAGGTACGGGGTTCCCTCCATGTTCGGCCACGGATCGAGGCCCTGGGGAATCGGGTCCGTGTCGCCACGGGCGGTGTCGATCGCGCGCTTGCGGGCGAGTTGTGCGACGGGGCCGCCCAGTGGGGCCATGGCAGCCACCTGCACGGCCAGCGCCTTCACCCGCGGGTTGTTGGCGGCCTGGTGCACGGCGATGCCTCCCCCGAGGCTGGTGCCCCACAGTCCGATGCGGGCGGGATCGACGCCTGGTTCGCCTTCGATGTAGTCCAGGGCCGCGCGCAGGTTCGCCGCCCAGGCGAACGGATCCACGAGGTCGCGGATGAAACGCACGTCGGCGCGCGTCTCGTTGCCGTCGTCGAGGTCGGGGGCGTCGCCGATCAGCTGCAGCGGGGATCCCGAGTCGAACCAGCTGCCCTGAGTGAAGGTCAGGGTGATCATGCCGGCTGAGGCGAACAGTGCCGCGTAGCGTTCCGCGGTGAGTTTGCTGCCGCCCCAGCCGTGAGACAGCACTACGGCGGGCAGGGCGGCGCCCGGGGCGAGGTTCGCCGGCCGGTACAGGTCCGCGTCGAGCGCGATGCCGTCGCTCCACACCGTGACCTTTCGCCGGCCGACGCCCTCGGGCATGACCAGCGGCGGATAGACCTTTTCAGCCATGGTTCGCCTCTTCCAAGGCCGATCCGGTGGACCAGATGTCGGCGAGCCTGTCCTTGTCCGTGGCCGCCGCGTGGATGCCGACCACACGCCAGCCCTTGTCGGACTTGGCCACGCTGAACTGCACCGCCCAACGCTCGATCTCGCTCTCGTCGGCACGGCGCCGCGACCAGATCACCTCGATCGCGGCACCGACGGTGTTGTAGACGAACACCCGCCGGTCGGGCACCACGGTGTGGCTGTATCCCGCTTCCCGCAGAGGCGCCTGATTCATCTCCAGGAAGGCGAGCACACTCGCGTCGTCCAGGCACCAGAACGACTGTTCCAGCGCCGTGACGTGCAACGGGGTGCCCCAGTAGTCGAGAACGAACTCGGGCCCTTCGTCGGACGTGCCCGCGGCCACGGCGACCCACCGCGGCAGGTAGTCCCCAAAGAACCATTCCGACACCTCGGCACGAGTGGCCGCAGTTGAATTGTCAGTCATGTTGGCGGATCCCTTTCGGAAAGGAAGGACTTCAGCAGCCGGTCAGTTCGCGAATCGGAACGGGAAGACCGCGACACGCGCGCCGCCCAGCACGGACGAGGGCGCGCGCCCCGGCTCGAGTGGGCTTGCATGAGCTGCGCGGCGGGCCCGGCACGGGATCTTCGCGTCAGCAACCTGCCTGTCGGCTCGAGACGGAAGGCCAAGTACGGGTGGCGAGGGCAGGCACATCGTGGACCGGCCTGGTGATCGACCGCGCAGGCCAACTCCTCGACGCCCGACGGCCGTTGCGGAGGCCGACGTGCGGCTCACGTGCACGTGCCGGACTGGTGCCGCGCACGGCCCCAGCGGTCCCGGAACGCGGTCCACCGTGTGACTCCTTCGCCATGGCCAGGAACGCTAGCAGCGACTATAGGAAATGTATAGCAAGAGAGGGTGAGCCCAGCGGGCATGGCTCATGCGCCCAGGAATGCGCCCGGCAAGGGAGGACGCCGGCCGTCAGCCACGCCCCTCAACGCCGCACGGGCCCTCCCGCGAGACGGAGGGCGAAGTCGCCGTACTGCCAGACGATCGTGTCCTCGGCGAGTTCGCCGTCCTCGCGGCACCAGGTCGCGACCCCCCTGCCGAGGTCGAGGACGGCGCAGGAGACCAGCCGGGGGGAGGCGACTTTGAAGCACCCCTCCTTGACGCCCGCGTCGACGATCGCGCGGAAGCCGGCTTCGTACTGCGCGCGCTGGGCCGGCACTCGACTGCGATGCGGTTCGACGAGAGAGCGGATCTCACAGTTTCCGACGAAGGCCTGGAGCCGGTGCCGGGCGTGGCAGCGAACGTGCGCCTCGGTGGCGCGGCGAAGGAGGGAGACCGGGCCGTCGCTGCTGGCAGCGGGGACGACTGCGCGACGTGGCGCGTTGAGGCACGGGCTTTGCGCCCCGGCCCGTACGGGGCGGGCTTCACCCCCGAGGCCCGGAGCCGATCGGTCATCGCCGTGCTGTGGGCCTCACATGTTGGAACCGGACGGCGACCACTCCTGAGTTTCGATCATCGAGTAGTCGTCGGACCGCTTGTCGAGCCGTTCCATCCGCCGACCGTCGAAACGCCGAAGGGTCTCGCTGTCCAGCGGTGGGACGAACGCGTTGTCCACCACCGTGCACTCGGCGGCCAGGCGCCCGATCGGAGCGATCGCACCGGTGTCGATACGCCCGTTGGGAAGGTAGAGGTCATCGCGGATATAGAACTGGGCGACCCGCCCCACCACGAGGTGGTTGAGCCCGTCCGGCGAGGGCACGATCATTTCCACCACGCACTCAAACGCAATCGGCGCGCCCTCGATACGGGGCGGTTTCACGACGGAACTGGGTACCTTCTTCACTCCCACCATGTCGAACTCGTCCTCGTCGGGTTCGAACTCGCGCGCGCTGAGATGCAGAGGAAGCGCCTGGGGCAGTGTGGCCAGATGGGTCACGAATTCGCCGGTGTCGCGCATGTTCACAAAGCTGTCCTTGAGCGTGACACCGTCGGACCGGGGCTGGATGGACAACGAGACCATAGGAGGCTTACGGCCGACCACGGTGAAGAACGAGATCGGCGCCAGGTTTCCGACCCCGTCGGCCGACAGAGTGCTGACCCATGCGATGGGCCGCGGAATGACGCTGCCGATCAGCAACTTGTACGCAGCCGCAGCTGTGAGGTTCTCGGCGTCGATGTGCATTCAATGATCCCTTCAGCGGCCGGGCCGGCTGAACAACTCCGGCTCCGTTGCCATGAGTGCGGTAGATCGAGCAATCCATTTGCCGGTTCGCGCGACTTCCAGGCTTCGCCTCCCCACTGAGCCAAGAAGAGCCTTCAGGGCTTGCGGTTGAGAGGCCTGCGCCGGAAATCCGTTTCGGGAAAGAGCGTGAAGACGAGCGGCATACCGGCGTACGGGCTCAACCTCGGAAACACCCGGAGTCGGCTCCGGAGGCCAACGCCAAAGGAGCGGCCATCGCTTCGACGGTGTGCGCCCACCGAACGGCACGGGCGGGCACGAGACATGCGATCGCCTTCAAGACCCACCTGGCCCACCGGCCCCATGCGCACTCGGACTCGGCGGGCGCCGGTGGACAAGGGGCGCAGTCCTTGTAATAGCTCCCTCGGCCATGGATGGAAACGCTAGCAGCGACTATACGTAATGTATAGCTCGAAGGAAGAGTTCCGCCGCGCGCGGAAGCACGACTCATCCGCGTTCCGCCTGGGAGCGGATCCTGTGCGTACGTTGGGCGGCACGGCCTCAGCGGCATGCACGGCCCGAACACTGCAGGCGGGCGGGGCGGGCAGGCGTCGCTCGAGTAGGTCGCCCGGCATGGACCTTCGCCGCCAGCAGCGGCCTACTGGCCACGGTCCTGAGCACCGACGGGACCACGGCCCCGCGCATGAGCAGAGCACCTCCCGGCTAGGCGAGGCCCAACTCGCCGTTCCGACCTGAACCCATGGTGCCCCGCAGGACCCGCGTCACGTCGCGGGCAACCTCTGCCCCCTCCGCATCCGCGGGGATGATCCCCTCCCCCGTCACGATGCTGTGCATCCTCGCGGTGCGCTGGCCCCGTCTACGCGCAAAAGTCCCGGTCGGGTCTGTGATCGGGCCGACTGGACAGGCACGCACCCGTCCGACACCGCGTGCGAGGCCCTGCATCGGGCCGGTATGCGGGGCTGCGCAATCGGCGGAGGTCGTACGCGATCGGCCCCTTGCCGCGCTGCAACCGCCCACCCTCATGCTCGGCAGAGGAGTCAGCGGCAGAAGTCAGGCGCGGCGGCGGGGCTTGCCCCGCTTGCCGGCCCCGGCACTCCTGGCGCTCTTGGCATTCCCCGTGCCCTTGCTCTTGGTGCTCTTGGCGTTCTTGCCGGCGCCGGTGGCGGCGCGGGAGTTCTTGCCCGCCGCCTTACCCGCCGTCCTGCCCGCCGCCTTGCCGTCTGTTTTGCCGGCTGTTTTGCCCGCGGGGTCTTGTTGCGTAGCGGGCGGGCGGCGGCCGCGGGTGCTGTTGGCGGTGCGGCCGCGGACGATGCCGATGAAGTCCTCCACCAGGTCGGTGGTTGCCTCCTGCGGCCAGGCCAGAGCAACCTCGCCCACCGGAGCATCAGTGACCGGCCGATAGGTGAGGTCCTTGCGGTGATACAGACGCGCCAAAGACTGCGGCACCAGCAGCACGCCGACACCCGCCGCCACCAGCTCCACGGCATCCTCCGTGGTCGCAGGACGCTCACGGGCCGCCCGGCCGGGCAGCCGCTCCCACACCAGCACATCATCCAGGGGATGCAACACCACCTCATCGACCAGATCCGCGAC
>NZ_JBMNDS010000123.1:0-19120 GCF_052543295.1 Streptomyces sp. SAS_270 | reverse complement strand
AGGCGGCCGCACGCTCGCGCAGGATCAGGTAGTTGCGCATGCATCCCTCTGCCGACGCCCACACCCCGTCGAAGTCCTCGGTGCGCGGCGGCTTGAAGTCGAAGTGCTTCGGCCCGGCGTAACCGGCGCTCTCCAGGAGGTCGACAAGCCAGAAGGCGGATCGCAGGTCCCCCGCGCCGAAGCGCAGGTCCTGGTCGTACTTGATGCCGGACTGGCCGTTGAGGTCGATGTGGAAGAGCTTGCCCGCCCACAGGGCCTGGGCGATGCCGTGCGGGAAGTTCAGCCCGGCCATCTGCTCGTGGCCGACCTCGGGGTTGACGCCGTACATCTCCGGGCGCTCCAGGCGCTCGATGAAGGCCAGGGCGTGACCGACCGTGGGCAGCAGGATGTCGCCGCGGGGCTCGTTCGGCTTGGGCTCGATCGCGAACTTGAGGTCGTAGCCCTGGGAGATCACGTACTCGCCGAGGAGGTCGAAGGCCTCCTTCATGCGGTCCAGGGCGACGCGTACGTCCTTGGCGGCGCCGGACTCGGCGCCTTCCCGGCCGCCCCACGCGACGTAGGTCTGCGCGCCCAGCTCGACCGCCAGGTCGATGTTGCGGATCGTCTTGCGCAGCGCGTAGCGGCGCACGTCGCGGTCGTTGGCGGTGAAGGCGCCGTCCTTGAAGACGGGGTGCGTGAAGAGGTTCGTGGTGGCCATCGGCACGGTCATCCCGGCCGTGTCGAGGGCCTGGCGGAAGCGCTTGATGTGGGCCTCGCGCTCGGTGTCCGAGGACCCGAAGGGGATCAGGTCGTCGTCATGGAAGGTGACTCCGTAGGCACCGAGCTCGCCCAGACGCTGCACCGTCTCGACGGGGTCGAGGGCACGCCGGGTGGCGTCGCCGAACGGGTCCCTTCCCTGCCAGCCGACGGTCCACAGGCCGAAGGTGAACCTGTCCTCGGGGGTGGGCTGGTAGTTCATGCCGCGGCTCCTTGCTAGCTCCGACTATTTCGTCATGGCGGTTAACAAATTAGTATGCGAAGGCATCTCTGGGAAGAGACGAAGTGCGAGAGCCGGGCCACGCCGGTCCGAAAAGCCCCACACCAGCACAGATCCCGCGAAGCCGCGGAAGAGGGAGAGCCCGATGTCAGCAGCCGAGGGTCCGCTCGTCGTCGGGGTGGACACATCCACCCAGTCCACCAAGGCCCTGGTCGTCGACGCATCGACCGGACGGGTGGTTGCGAGCGGGCAGGCCCCGCACACGGTCTCCACCGGAGCAGGCCGCGAGAGCGATCCGCGACAGTGGTGGGACGCCCTGTGCGAGGCGCTGCACCAGTGCGGTGACGCGGCGCGTGAGGCCGCCGCGGTGTCGATCGGTGGGCAGCAGCACGGGCTCGTCACCCTCGACGCCCAGGGCAGCCCCGTCCGTCCGGCGCTGCTGTGGAACGACGTGCGGTCCGCGCCGCAGGCACGTCGACTGGTCGAGGAACTGGGCGGCCCGAAGGCGTGGGCCGAACGCACCGGCAGCGTGCCGGGCCCGTCCTTCACGGTCACGAAGTGGGCCTGGCTGGCCGAGCACGAGCCCGAGGCCATCCGGGCGACCGCGGCCGTGCGGCTGCCCCACGACTACCTCACCGAACGCCTGACGGGCCAGGGCACGACCGACCGCGGTGACGCCTCCGGCACGGGCTGGTGGGCTTCGGGGACCGAGGCGTACGACGAGGAGGTCCTCGCCCACGTCGGACTCGACCCGGCGCTGCTCCCCCGCGTCGTCCGTCCCGGCGAGGTGGCCGGAACCGTACGCGACAGGCATGACCTGCCCTTCTCCAAGGGCACCCTGGTCGCGCCCGGCACCGGCGACAACGCCGCCGCCGCGCTCGGCCTCGGCCTGCGCCCCGGCACCCCGGTGCTCAGCCTCGGCACCTCCGGCACGGTGTACGCGGTCTCGACGCGGCGTCCCGCCGACCCGACCGGCACCGTGGCGGGCTTCGCCGACGCCCGCGGCGACTGGCTTCCACTGGCCTGCACGCTCAACTGCACGCTCGCCGTCGACCGAGTCGCGGCTCTGCTCGGCCTGGACCGCGAGGCCGTCGAGCCGGGCCAGGACGTGACACTCCTCCCGTACCTGGACGGAGAGCGCACCCCGAATCTTCCGCACGCCTCGGGACTGCTGTCCGGACTGCGCCACGACACCACCGGCGGGCAGCTGCTCCAGGCGGCGTACGACGGCGCGGTCCACTCCCTGCTGGGCGCCCTCGATCTGGTGCTCGATGCGGACGCCGACCGCTCCGCACCGCTGCTGCTCATCGGCGGGGGTGCGCGCGGCACGGCCTGGCAGGAGACCGTACGTCGTCTGTCGGGGCGCCCGGTCCAGGTGCCCGAGGCGAAGGAGCTGGTCGCGCTGGGGGCCGCCGCCCAGGCAGCCGGGGTGCTGACCGGCGAGGATCCGGCCGCGGTCGCCCGGCGCTGGGACACCGCGCGAGGGCCCGTACTGGACGCGGTGGAGCGGGACGAGGCGACGCTGGCCCGGATCGCCGGGGTACTCTCCGACGCAGCCCCGCTGCTGGAGCGCGAGCCCGACCAGCGCTGACGAAGACAATGGGCACGACAGCCCCGAGGGGCCCGGCCGGACGAGGATTGACGGAGGCATGACCGCACCGCTGCACGAGGACCGCCCGACCGGTTCCGGCCGCCGGCTGCCCGACACCCAGCAGGGCATGCGGCGCCGCAACCTGTCCCGGGTCATGCACACCGTCAGCGCCGAGGGGTCGCTGTCGCGGGCCGCCGTGGCCTCGCGCATCGGCCTGACCCGGGCCGCCGTCTCGACCCTGGTCGACGAGTTGATCCGCTCGGGGCTTCTTGAGGAGCTGGGCCCCGAGCGCCCCGGCCGGGTGGGCCGCCCCGGCTCGGCGCTCGCCGTCAGCGGGCACGGCCCCGCCGGGATCGGCGCGGAGGTCGGCGTCGACCATCTCGCCGCGTGCGCGGTCGATCTGCGAGGTCAGGTGCGGGCGCGTGCCGTACGCCACGGCACGAACCGCGGCCGGCCGCCCGAGCCGGTGATCGAGGAACTGACCGGTCTCATACGTCAGGTCATCGCCGAAGCGGACCAGGAGGGACTGTGGCCCGCGGGCCTCGCGGTCGCCGTGCCGGGCCTGGTGGCACGCGACGCCCGGACCGTGGTCCGCGCCCCCAACCTCGACTGGCACGACACCGACCTCGGCGCACTGCTGCCGCACGACCTGCCGCTCACCGTGGACAACGAGGCCAACTTCGGCGGCCTCGCGGAATTCTGGCTCGGCGACGCGATGCCACGCGACTTCCTCCATGTGTCGGCGGAGATCGGCATCGGCGCTGCGGTGGTCGTCGACGGACGGCTGCTGCGCGGAACACGTGGTTTCGCGGGCGAGCTCGGGCATGTCCCGGTCCGCCCGGAAGGACCGGAGTGCGCCTGCGGCGGACGGGGATGCCTGGAGCAGTACGCGGGCGAGGAAGCAGTCCTGCGCGCGGCCGGACTGAAGCCGCGCACGGATCGTGTCGGCCTGCTGGCCGAACGAGCCGCCCACGGCGACACCGCCGTACGACGCGCCCTGCACGACGCCGGAACCGCGCTCGGCATCGCCCTCACCGGGGCGGTCAACCTCCTGGATCCCGAGACGGTCGTCCTGGGCGGCGAGCTGTCGGGCCTCGCGCCGTGGCTGCTGCCCTCCCTGGAAAGCGAGTTGGCACGGCGCACGGCCGGTCCCGCCTGTGCCGTGTCCGTCTCACGGCTGGGGCCGGAGGGCCCGCTGCTGGGCGCGGCGCACTCGGTGGTGCGAGCGGTGCTGGACGATCCGGCGTCGGTGGCGGGCCGCGTCTAGCGGTTCTCGCCTCCGGAGTGCGCGGCACCCGCATCCTCTCGCCTCCACTTTGCGCGGGGCTCACGCCCTTCCACCTTCATCCCGGGGTGTCCGGACTCCCGTGCGCCGGGCGGTCATTCACTCGACCGGGTGACGTAGTTGTCCACAGTTCCGGAGTTCTCCACCGTCGGACACCGCACCCTTCCTGCTCAACCGGCAAGCGCCGTACCGTGATTCACGCGAGGCGCAGCCATCCGGCCGATCCACCGACCGCCCGTGTTCATCGTGACGAGACCTCGTCCCCCGACCCTCGGCAGAGCGGAGCCGTACAGCCATGAGCGACCCCCGGATCCTGACCGTGCGGCCCGAACCGGGCGAATACGCGTGGACGTTCGGCGGTGCGCCGCCCGTGGCCCGCATCGCGCCGGGCACCGTCCTCGACCTGTACACGGAGGACTGCTTCGCCGGACGTGTGAGGTCGGAGAAGGACCTCGTGTCCGAGGTGTGCGAGTTTCCGTTCCTCAACCCGCAGACGGGACCCTTCCATGTGGAGGGCGCGGAGCCGGGTGACACCGTGGCGGTCCACTTCGTGTCGATCGAACCGGCCCGCGACTGGGCGGCGTCGACGACGGTCCCCCTGTTCGGCGCGCTCACCTCCACGCACACCACGGCCACGCTCCAGCCACCACTGCCGGAGACGGTGTGGATCTGGCACCTCGACCGAACGCGGCGCACCGCCCTGTTCAGCGCGCATGACAGTGACATCCGCATCGAGCTGCCCATGGATCCGATGCACGGAACCGTGGGCGTGGCGCCCGCGAATCTGGAGGTGCGCTCGGCGCTGGTACCGGACGCGCACGGCGGGAACATGGACACCCCGGAGATGCGGGCCGGCGTCACCTGCTATCTCGGAGTCAACGTCGAGGGGGCTCTGTTGAGCCTGGGCGACGGGCATGCACGGCAGGGCGAGGGCGAGACCTGCGGGGTCGCCGTCGAGTGCGCGATGAACACGGTGGTGGTCGTCGAGCTACTCAAGGGGATCGCCACGCCGTGGCCGCGTATCGAGTCCGACACGCACATCATCTCGACCGGCTCGGCGCGGCCTCTCGAGGATGCCTTCCGGATATCCCAACTGGACCTGGTGCAGTGGCTGGTGCGTGACTACGGATTCAGCGAGCTGGACGCTTACCAGTTCGCGACCCAGGCGGTCGAGTCGCCGCTCGCCAACGTCTGCGACACCAACTACACGTGCGTGGCCAAGCTCCGCAAGGAGTGGCTGCCCGCGCGCGAGACCCATCGCGGGCTGCACGCCCAGCTGCGCGAAACGGCCGCGGCGCTCCGCCGCTGAGCCGCCCGATCCGACGCCGCGGCACACCCGGCCACGGCTACCCGATACCGGCCTCTGAGATGGATACGGTGTTCCGGCACCGGCACCGGCTGGGCGCGGCGGCTGCCGGACCCGGGCGCCTAGCAGGAGACACCGACTCGGCACGCCTCAACCCCCCACCACCGAAGGGCAGATGCTCCATGGAGCGCGCCAGATCGTTCCCCAGCCGACGGCGGCTGTTGAAGGGCGCCGCCCTCGCCGCCATCCCCTATGCGTTACTTCCCGACACCCGGGCCACGGCACAGGCCGCGGTCGTCGACTATCCACCGGCCGAATGGGCGCCGGCGAGCGCGTCCAACCGCACGGCATCGAACCGGCCGTCGAGCTACCCCGTCGACTACGTGATCATCCATGTCACACAGGCGACCTATCCGACCACCCTGTCCATCTTCCAGAACCCTCAGAAGAAGGTGTCCGCGCACTACGTGGTGCGCTCGGCCGACGGACATGTCGCCCAGTGCGTCCGTGAGCACGACGTCGCCTGGCACGCGGGGAACTGGGACTACAACACCCGCAGTGTCGGCATCGAGCACGAGGGCTGGGTGGACCAGCCCGCCTACTTCACCAACGCGCTCTACGAGGAGTCGGCCAAACTCACGGCCGCGATCTGCACGCGGTACGGCGTCCCCAGGGACCGCGCGCACATCCTCGGGCACTACGAGGTCCCGGGCACCGACCACACCGACCCGGGCCCGAACTGGGACTGGACCCGCTACATAAGGCTCGTCAACTTCGTCTGACCAGCCGTCCGCCGGGGTGCCGGAGTGCAGGGAAGGCACCAGGTGGTGCGGGTGACAAGTGGGCACCGCGGTCACCAGGCTTGTCCGCGCCCGCACCGGGAGTGACGATGGCTCCAGCCGTAACGCCCTCCGGGAGGACGAGTTGACCGATCCTTGGGTGGCCCTGGAACCGGGCGCCGACCCCGTCGAGCGGGTGCGGGCACTGCGCCGCGCCCACGAGACGTTCACCGAGGCGGGCACAGTACCGCGACCGGTGCGGTCCGTGGTGGCCGACTCGTGGCGGCGTTCGGCGCGGGCCGGGGTCGGGCCCGACGGCACCGCGAGCGTCGAGCTCACCGATGGTGACCTGGGCTCCTACCGGGCGGAGCATCCGCTGGCGCGGGTGATGCCGCTGTTCCGTGAGCTCATGGGCACGTTCGCGGCGGACGGCGAGCATCTGCTGGCAGTGTGCGACGCTCAGGGCAGGCTGCTGTGGGTCGAGGGGCACCCGACGACACGGCGGCGGGCGGACCGGATGAACTTCGTGCCGGGCGCGCGCTGGTCGGAGACCTCGGTCGGCACGAACGCGCCGGGTACGGCCGTCACCGTGGACCGGCCGGTGCAGGTGTTCGCGGCGGAGCACTTCATACGGTGCGTGCAGCCGTGGACGTGCGCGGCGGCGCCGGTGCACGATCCGCGCACCGGGCGCGTACTCGGCGCGGTGGACATCACCGGAGGGGACGGGCTCGCGCATCCGCACAGTCTCGGTTTCGTCCAGGCGGTGGCGCGGGCGGCCGAGTCGCAGTTGGCGTTGCTCGCACCGCCCGAAGCGAGCCCCGGCACGATCGAGCTGACGGCGCTGGGTCGCGACGAGGCCCAACTGCTCGCCGAGGGGCGCAGGATCAGACTCAGCCGCCGGCACAGCGAGATCCTGGTGCTGCTGGCCCGGCACCCGGAGGGAATGACCGGCGACGAGCTGCTGTGCGCGCTGTACGAGGACGAGTCGGTGACGCCGGTGACCCTGCGTGCCGAACTGGCCAGGCTGCGCCGGCTGCTGAGTCCCGGCCTGCTGGTGTCGCGGCCCTACCGGCTCACGGCGGCGGTCGAGTCCGATGTGGCGAACGTGGAGCGTCGGCTCGCCACGGGCGCGGTCACGGCGGCCGCGTCGGCGTACTCCGGCCCGTTGCTGCCCGGTTCGGGGGCACCGGCCGTGGTGAGACTGCGGCGCAGGCTGGCCGACGGGCTCCGTACTGCGCTCATCGCCCGCAGCGACCCCGATCTGCTGGCGGACTGGGCGCGTGCGCCCTGGGGGGAGGACGACCTCGACATCTGGCGGGCGCTGGCCGCGGTGCGTCCGGCACCGGCCGTGCGCGCACGTCTGGACGAACTGGAGTCGGAACAGACCGCGACCGCGACCTGGACACGCTCCGCGCCCGGTGCCCGGCCCCGCGTCGCGGTCCCGCACAGGCGCACGCCTCCGGCTCCGCGCTGACGGACGCCTCCCTCGGAAGCACACACGCAACACGCAACTGCCGTCTGTCACACGGGAGGTGGCGCGAAACGCCAGGACGAGCCCGCGGAACCCGCCGACCCGTCCGCCGCAGGCGAACCCACCCGTCGGCGCGGTGGGGGCAGCAGCGCAACGTGGTTGCAACGTCCACGTTCCTAGCCTCGCGGAGAGCTGTCCAACGGCGGGCAGCGCTTCTCCGGGAGGCACACCAGCATGACTCGTTACACAGCGCCCGGCACCGACGGCGCGATCGTCTCCTACCAGGCGCGTTACGACCACTTCATCGGCGGCGAGTACGTGCCCCCGGCGCGGGGACAGTACTTCGAGAACCCCAGCCCGGTGAACGGGCAGCCGTTCACGGAGATCGCGCGGGGCACCGCCGAGGACGTGGAGCGCGCGCTGGACGCGGCCCACGCGGCCGCACCCGCCTGGGGCCGCACCTCCGTCACCGCACGCGCCGACGTGCTCCTGAAGATCGCCGACCGGATGGAGGCGAACCTGGAGAAGCTGGCGGTCGCCGAGAGCTGGGAGAACGGCAAGCCGGTACGCGAGACGCTGGCCGCCGACATCCCGCTTGCCATCGACCACTTCCGGTACTTCGCGGGGGCGGTCCGCGCCCAGGAGGGCTCGCTCGGTGAGGTCGACGAGGACACCGTCGCCTACCACTTCCACGAGCCGCTCGGCGTCGTCGCGCAGATCATTCCGTGGAACTTCCCCATCCTGATGGCCACCTGGAAGCTCGCCCCGGCACTGGCGGCGGGCAACGCGGTCGTGCTCAAGCCCGCCGAGCAGACCCCGGCGTCCATCCACTACTGGATGAGCCTGGTGGCGGACCTGCTGCCGCCGGGGGTGGTGAACATCGTGAACGGGTTCGGCGTGGAGGCGGGCAAGCCGCTGGCGTCCAGCCCGCGGGTGGCGAAGGTCGCCTTCACGGGTGAGACCACGACAGGGCGGCTGATCATGCAGTACGCCTCGGAGAACATCACCCCCGTCACGCTCGAACTCGGCGGGAAGTCCCCGAACATCTTCTTCGAGGACGTCTGGTCGGCGGACGACGACTTCCGCGACAAGGCGCTCGAAGGCTTCACGATGTTCGCGCTCAACCAGGGCGAGGTGTGCACCTGTCCCTCACGGGCGCTCGTCCAGCGCGGCCACTACGCCGAGTTCATGGAGGCGGCTGTCGCCCGAACCGAGCAGATCAGGACCGGTCACCCCCTCGACACGGACACGATGATCGGCGCCCAGGCCTCCAACGACCAACTGGAGAAGATCCTCTCCTACCTCGACATCGGCCGGCAGGAGGGCGCGAAGATCCTCACCGGTGGCGAACGCATCGAGCACGACGGCGAGTTGAAGGGCGGCTACTACGTCCAGCCGACGATCTTCGAGGGCGACAACCGCATGCGGATCTTCCAGGAGGAGATCTTCGGCCCGGTCGTCTCCGTGACGTCGTTCAACGACTTCGACGACGCCGTCAAAATCGCCAACGACACGCTGTACGGCCTCGGTGCCGGCGTATGGACCCGCGACATCAACACCGCCTACCGCGCGGGCCGTTCCATCCAGGCGGGTCGCGTCTGGACGAACTGCTACCACGCCTACCCGGCCCACGCGGCGTTCGGCGGCTACAAGGGCTCGGGAATCGGCCGCGAGAACCACAAGATGATGCTGGACCACTACCAGCAGACGAAGAACCTTCTTGTTTCATACAGCCCGAAGAAACTTGGGTTCTTCTAGAGTCTGAAGTCGGTTGCCTGGAGGCGTCGTTGCGCTCCAGGCAACCCAATACGTAGGCCGCCCTACGCGACTAACAAGTTACTTTGTGTCACGGTTCGAGCTCCGACCGACGCGGTCCCGGACCAGCCACGGGCCAAACGGCACCCCTGTGGCACCTTCCGAGGGGTGTCTCCAGCGCGACAGTGAGTCTCGCGAAGACGATGCCAATCCGGTTCACGGAGTGTTCCTCAAGCTCGCCTGCCGCCTGATCACCCACCGTCAGATCCGGGTGCTGTGCTGACCCGTCAAGGGCAGTCAACCGGACGCCCTCGCTCACTTCAGCGGCTCGGAGCCCAGGAAGCTGCGCACCTCTATGGCGAGTTGCGCATGTCCTCCCCAGGATCGTGATTCGTCGTCGCCTCGAAATTCCACCAGTCGTCCGGGAGGCGGTCGCGCAGTCCCCAAGTCAACTGCACGCACGGTCCCGTGTGCTCAGCGGACAGCGTCAGGTCCCGTTCCAGCGATCGCCAGGCCCCGGGCACCGCTCCACCCACGGAACTCTTCCGACAGCTCGGGTTGCGTCCAGGGAAGTGGTGTATGGGTTTGAGCTGATCCAGTGTGCCCCTGCACGCCCTCGCCGAGGACAACCTCGCCGCGGCGAGTCCGGATCTGCTGCGCGCGATGGTCAAGACGTTCGCCGACGCGCTCATGTCCGCGGAGGCCGATGCCCTCTGCAACGCCGAATACGGCCAGGTCAGCGACGAGCGAGTCCACCACCGCAACGGATATCGCCCGGGCGAGTGGGACACCCGGGCGGGCACCGTCGAACTCGCCATGCAGGAAGCCACGCTGCAGGCTCGCTGAACGTATACGGCGATTGGGCGGCCTCACGGGCAGCGCGGGCGGCGGCGACGCGACTGAGGTCGGTTCCCGTGACCGGTGCCCGCGCAGCGCCAGGCCGATGGCCTGCGTGCCGATGCCGCAGAAGCAGTCGAGGACCGTCGCGCGATCTTGGCCGATCAGGGCGTCAAGCGTGTCACCCTGCCGATGGACACTCGCGTCCCGGTCCGCATACATCAGGGGGTAGTCGTCAGCCAGCTCGTCGTAGAAATGCGCCACCGATGCCTCGAGCACGGCCCCAGATTGCCGCGCCTGCATTCTCGGAGCTTTCTCGGAGCTGTTTCTTGATTTTCTCGAATTCCGCAGGGGTTCAGCCACCATCGGGCGTTCCCGGCCTCGGCGCCCTCTCTCCTGCGCTCTCTTCGTTCAGGCGGCCGACCGCCCACGGCAAGAGTTCCTTCGCCAGAGCAAGGCTGAACGGCCTGGCCAATGAGCGAAGTTCGGCGCAGGCCGTGGGACCGAGCGTGAGGTACGGGAGGGCGGCCAGCCTGTCGGTGGTGTGCTCGATCTCCGCCCTGCGCCGCGCCCCTTCCTCGGTCAGCGCCAGGTCCGGTCCGTCGTCGAGCCATCCGCGCTCACGTAGGCTCTGCACGGCCTCGCCCCACTGCTGCGGCGGCCATGCCCTCGAGTCGCGCAGGACCCCTGCACCGACGTCGCCTGCGGCGGCATGCGTGACCAGAGCTTCGATTCCGCTCAGTCCGGCGGTCAGCAGTGCCCCCACATGACCGTCGCCACGGAACTCCCTCAGCAGAGTCTGCGCGTGCCAGAGCACGAGGTGGGGCTCGCTCGGCCACGACAGTGCGGCGTGCGCGGCGAAAAGTGGGCGGCCTTGCGGGTGGTGCACAGTCACTTCCGCTGCGGTACGGGCCAGTTCCGCCGCGCGGGCCATCGCCGGTGAGAAGACCTCCGCGCCGAGGATGCGGCGGAGCGTGGCATCGATCCCAGCGAGCCGGGCAGCGGTGAACTGCTGCGGCGTAGCGGCCTCCCATGCCGCGGGTATGGCCCGGCGCACCAGTTGTGGATTGAAGTTGTAGAACGTGGCGATGACCACCTCCGCCGAAGCCGCGCCGAGCGCGGCCGAACGGGACGCGAAGTACCCCGTCCTGGCGTCCACGCCCAACTCGCCGTACCGGCCTGCCGCTTCGAGCGAGAAGTAGACGGCCCCGTGGTAGGGCTCGAGGGTTCTCCAGGTCTCGCGCGCGTAGGCGAGGCTGTCGCGGGTCAGGTTCTGCGCCTGCGTCATGGGCGGCTCTCCGTCCTGTTGCGGATGAAACGTTGGTGTTCATCGAGCACATGAAGGCGGCGGGACAGACACCCCGCGATACGTACCGCCTGGTCGGTACGCTATCGGAGTGCGGCTCCGGCGACTACTGCCCTGCTGCCAGTTCTCCGCCGCCGGTCCACGAAGACCAGGACGATGTAAACCCGCCCTAGAAAGCGGAGTTGGCGAACCAGTGACTCAGCAGGTCGTCGTCTCCGTCACGTGCGAAGCTCGCCGCGTCGTGGTGGAGTCGGCCGTAGACGAGCAGCAACAGATCAGCGGCGGTTCCATGAACTGTCGAGTCGGCGGTTTCGGCAGCACCAGGGTTCGTGTCGAGCCCGAAACCGTCGGGCCGCAGGCGGACAAGCCAGTTTTCCTCACCGTCGGTCGCGCGGAAGCGGATGGCCTTGTCGGGACCGCGCAGGTTGGCGACGTGGGGCGCGAAGGAGGTGGCGAAGGGCAGATTGACGAGGAACTCGTCGACCCCGTCCACGGCCGACCGGCGGTCGATCGTGGGCCGGCGGCCCAGGGCCAGTTCGGCGTCGACCCGGTGCAACAGGGTCTCGAAGAGCATCCGGCGTGCCCAGAAGCGGGCGTGCTGATCGACGCCCCATGCCCACATGGGCAGGTCCGGGTCGGTGGCCGCGAAGGCTTGCGCTGCCACGGTCGCACTGTCGGTCAGCCAATCCGGGTACTCTTCCCGCCGCTCCGGGAGCCGCAGATCCACCTCCCGCGTGCGCGGGGGCTCCTGGATGCGCGCGTGCAGAAGACTCGAGAACCAACGCTGGACGCCACCGGTGTGCTTGACCAGGTCTGCCAGTGTCCAACCGGGACAGCTCGGCACGGCGGTCGTCAGGTCGGCATCCTGGAGGGCGGCGACGAGTCGGGCGGTCTCCACCGCGATCGCGGCGCGGTGGTCGACCAGCGCGGGTCCGTGTGCGGGGCGGTCCAACGAGTTCATCGTGGGAGCCTTTCTCTGGGTGACGGCTTGGGGTGACCCCGGGTCGGCCGCCGGCAGGCGGCAGAACCTGTCGCCCTGCAGGCGCTCAGCGGCGGGTGCCGGCACCTATGGCTTCACGACCCTCTCGATGGTCGCACCCGCACGCGCGCCCCACTCACACGGGGATCCCTCGCCGTCCGTCTGGCCCACTTCGCTCGCGCCGCGTACTTCACGGGCACGAGCGGCATCGTGGTGAAGGGGCCGGCCGGCATGACGGGCGGGAGGCTGAACCTCGGAACGGTCAGGGGCGACGGCGACGCCTCCGGCCAGACGCTTGACCCACCGGGCGACGCAGCTGGACGGACGTGGCCGGCACGTCGCCGACGGCCGGCAGGGCGCGGGCGGTGTCGGTCGCCGCGCGGGTCCGGCGCTCTGGTGCGGGCAGCACGGCTGGCACAAGGCCGGCGGCGTACGCCAGGGCGCGGTCGACGTCGCCGAGCTCTCGGTGGATCCCGACCCTCGATGCCCGGAGTACGTCTCTTTTCAGCCACGCCTCTATAACGTCCCTGCACGGAAAGGTACTTCCGTACAGGAGCATGCACCTGACATCTTGCATCCACCACTCGTTTCGTACGGCCCGGCCGATGCCCTCAGCACGGCCGGGCCGTCTCCGGAGGACGCATTGATACCCCACATATCCAGCCGGTCCAGACGCACGCTGGTGCTGGCGGCCACGCTCGGCGCCACCCTCGCGTTCGGCGCCCCCGGCGCCCTCGCGGGCACGCTCCCCGTCGCCCCCTCCATCGCTCCGGCCGCCAAGGCCAACGCTCCGGCCGCCGTGCCGGCTGCCCAGAGTGCGACCTGGGTGGCCGGCACGCGTGCCTACCTCGTGATCACCGCCCCAGGTGACAGTTCGGCGGTCCGCTCCGCGATCGAGGCCAACGGCGGCACCGTCTTCTCGAACTTCGACGCCATCGGCGTGATCGTGGCCCACTCGGCGTCCAGCGGATTCGCCGCCACCATGCGCGGCGTCGCCGGCGTGCAGCAGGTCGGCGCCACGCGTACCTCGGACGTCCCGGCCGACGCCTACAACCCGGCGCTCCCTGCCAATCCGGCCCAGGCCTCGACCCCGGCCGGAGAACCGGTCCGGGCCGACATGAGCCAGATCAAGGCCGACCAGGCCTGGGCCGTGAACCCGGGCTCCGCCTCGGTCAAGGTCGGCATCCTGGACACCGGTGTGGACGACCAGCACCAGGACCTGGCGCCCAACTTCGACGCGGCCGACTCGGTCTCCTGCGCCTACGGCAAGCCCGACACCCGTGCCGGCGCGTGGCGGGACGTCGACACGCACGGCACCCACGTAGCGGGCACCGTCGCCGCGGCCAAGAACGGCAAGGGCGTCGTCGGCGTGGCACCCGGGGTGAAGATCGCCGCGGTCCGGGTCGCCGAGCCGGGCAACGCCTTCTTCTTCGCCGAGAACACCATCTGCGGCTTCGTCTGGGCCGGTGACCACGGCTTCAAGGTCACCAACAACAGCTATTACACGGACCCGTGGCAGTTCAACTGCCCGGACAACATCGACCAGGCCGCCATCATCGAGGGCGTCAAGCGCGCCCAGGAGTACGCCGAGGGCAAGGGTTCCCTCCAGATCGCCGCCGCGGGCAACGAGAACTACGACCTCGCCCACAAGACGACCGACTCCGCGAGCCCGAACGACTCGACGCCGGTCACCCGCACCATCACCAACGCCTGCCTCGACATCCCGACCGAGCTGCCGGGCGTGGTCACGGTCGCGGCCAACGGCACTGGCGTCACGAAGGCCTCGTTCTCCAACTACGGTCAGGGCGTCATCGACGTCGCGGCGCCGGGCAGCAACGTGTACTCCACCGTCCCCGGCGGCGGCTACGGCAGCAAGAGCGGCACCTCGATGGCCACCCCGCACGTGGTCGGCGTGGCGGCGCTCATCGCCAGCGCCAACCCGGGCATCACCCCGGCGCAGCTCCGCGCCAAGCTGGCCGAGCAGGCCAACGACATCGCCTGCCCCTCGGACAGCCGCTGCACGGGCACGACGGCCAACAACTCGTTCTTCGGCGAGGGACAGGTCGACGCCCTCAAGGCCGTCGGGGCCACCCCGCCGCCCGGCACGTACTTCGAGAACCTCGCGGACTTCGCCATCAACGACAACGCGACCGTGGAGAGCCCGATCGCCGTCACCGGAGTGACCGGCAACGCCCCGGCCACACTCAAGGTGGGTGTGGACATCAAGCACACCTACATCGGTGACCTGAAGGTCGACCTGGTGGCGCCGGACGGCACCGTCTACACGCTGCACAACCACGCCGGCGGCAGCGCCGACAACATCGCCCAGACCTACACCGTGAACGCCTCCTCGGAGGTCGCGAACGGCACCTGGAAGCTGCGCGTCAACGACAACGCCGCCTCCGACACAGGCAAGATCGACGCCTGGAACCTGACCTTCTAACTGTATTGATCACGAGCGTTGTCAACGCGGGTCGGTCTTGATCGTGACGAAGGCCCCCGTGCTACAACCACCACCGCTGCCACACCCCACTCGGCGGCCAGCCACCGATCAACCGCGTGAACAACGCTGCGGGTCAATACATCTGGCGCAGGGGCCGGCAAACGCCCACGTACAGCACGCACAGCGCCGGCGACAGCTCGCCGCCCGCGGCCGCGGACAAGGCGGGCTGCGGTCTGTTCGGCCGGTGCTGCGAAGTGCTGTGACGTTCAGTAAAGCCGCGGACGGTGCCTGGGCAGGTGGGCCGCTCACCGTGCGCCTCCCTGAGGAGCTGCAGGACCGCAGCCCCGAGGACTGCAGGTCTCCGTCCGTGAACTGGGCCACCTGCTCCGTAAGCCGACCACCCTGCTGGCCGGGCTGGTCCTTCACCTCGTGATCCCGCTCCTGGTCATCCCCGTCGTCGCGTTCGCGCTGCACCACACCCCCGACAGCGACGGCGGCAGCGGACTGATCACCGCGATGATCCTGATCGTGGCGATGCCCGTCGCCGCCGGAGCAACCGTCTGGACCGGAAAGGGCGACGGTGACCAACCCACCATGGTGGGCCTCGTGCTGGCCTCCACACTCCTCAGCCCGCTCACCATCCCGCTGGTCATCACCACCCTGCTGCCGCTCCTCGACGACGGCTACGCGGACACACTCGCCACGACCAGCCATACGGCCCACGGCGGCTTCGCCCTCGTCACCGTCGTCCTCCCCTGCGCGGTCGGCATCCTGTTCCGCCTCACGCTCCCGACGGCGTGGCTCGGCCGGGCCCTGCGCATGATCGTGCCCGTGGCACTGGTCGGCTCACTCGTCCTGACCTACGTGAACGCCAGTGGCGCTCTGGGCTCCTTCGTCGCGCACCCGCGCCCGCTGTTGTTCGGCGCGGCACTGGTCGTGGCGACACTCGTCTGCCTGCTGTCCTTCCTACTGGGCCGGACCGCCGCGAGCCTGCTACGCCTGGACGCCCCCGCCTCTTCCTCGCTGACGCTCGCCTGCGGCATGAACAACAGCAGCGCGAGCGCGGTCCTGATCACCACCACGCTGCCCGACAAACCGCACCTGCTCCTGCCGGTGCTCGCCTACGGGTTACTGCAGAAGACAGCCGCGAGCCGGGTCGTCGCCACGGCCTCGCGTGCGTGAGCGGTCAGACCAGCGCGGCCGGCCCACCTGCACCTGTGGGTGCTACACCGCTTCACCCGGCTCGGCTGGTCCAGTCCGCGAGCCGACTGCGGCAGTCCGGCGCTGGGCACCGCCGGGCCGCTATGACGCGGTGGGCAGACTTACGGTGACGAGGGCCCCGTCCGACGGATGGTTGGCGAGGCTCACCCGGCCGCCGTGGGCCGCGGCGATCGTCCCGACGATGGCGAGGCCGAGCCCACCGGACCGCGCGTCGGGACGCGGATTCGGCGGCGGCCCGGCGAGCATGTCGGGCGGGAAGCCCTGGCCTTGGTCGTGCACGCGCAAGTGCACCACGCCGTCCGCGTGTTCGGCGCCGAGGGTGATACGGCCGGGCCCGGAGGGGCCGGAGTGGCGCAGGGCGTTGTCGAGGAGGTTGTGCAGGACTTGGCGCAGCCGTACCGGATCGAGGTCGGCGGTCGCTTCGCGGCTGTCGGGAGTCTCCACGGTGATCGTCGCGCCGTCGGCGGTCGCGCGGGCGCGGAACGCCGCCGCCGCGTCGGTGAGCAGTCGGGGCAGGGACACCGGTTCGCGGCGCAGCGGGAGACGGCCCTGTCGGGTGCGGGCGAGGACGAGGAGATCCTCGGCGAGGCCGACCAGCCGGTCGGTCTCGGCGGCGGCGGAGCGTATGGCGGCTTCGAGTTCGGTGCGGTCGCGCGGGCGTGCCGTGGCCAGTTCGAGCTGGGCCCGCAGCAGGGCCAGCGGGGTGCGCAGTTCGTGTCCGGCGGTGTCGACGAAGCGATGCTCGCGTTCCAGCGCCTCCTGGAGGCGCGCGAGCATGGCGTTGAGGGTGTGCGCGAGACGGGCCAGTTCGTCCCCGGTCGGCGGGACGGTCAGGCGCCGTTCCGGCTCGGCCTCGGAGATCGCGGCAGCCTCCCGGCGGATACGCTCGACCGGCCGCAGGGCGGCCCCGGCGAGCAGCCAGCCTGCGCACGAGGACACCGCCAGGGCGAGTGGACCGCCGATGAGCAGCAGGAGCAGCAGCCGGTCCAGTGCTTCCGCCCGGTCGCCGAGCGGCGCGCCCACGACGAGGACGGCAGGCTGTGCAACCTTCCCCGGCAGGCGAACGGGCAGGGCGAGCAGCCGGGCGGGGTCGTCGACGCCCACGACATGACGGCTGAGGAAGACCGGCTTGGTAACGGTTTGTGTGGTGCCCGGCGGCAGCGTCGGTGCGGCAGCGACGGCCGGGGTCGTCTCGACGACGTCGCCGTGGGACGTGAGGATCTGGCCGAACGACTCGTCGGGGTCGATGAGCCCGCGGCCCGCGTCGAGCGGGGCCCGCTCGCGCTGGGCCAGTGAGCTGACGGTGGCCGCGGCCCGTGCGCGCAGGTCGAGGTCGACGGCGCGGGTCAGCTCGGTGCCCATCCGGGTGTAGAGGAAGGCGCCCAGGGCGGTCAGCACCACCGCCATCGCCAGGCAGAAGGCGAGGGTCAGGCGGAGCCGGACGGGGAGCCTAGCCAACGGGGTGCGCATGGCCGGCGTGGTCCTTGCCGTCGTCTCTCAGCCAGTAGCCGGCGCCCCGGGTGGTGCGCAGTGACTGCCGCCCGAAGGGACGGTCGATCTTCTGCCGGAGGTAGCCCACGTAGACCTCCACGACGTTCGAGTCCGCGTCGAAGGTGAAGTCCCAGACGTGTTCGATGAGTTCGGCCTTGGACAGCACCTGGCCGGGCCGTCGCATCAGGCACTCCAGCAGCGCGAACTCCTTGGCGGTCAAGGTGATCGGCGTACCGTCGCGGGCCACGGAGCGGGCCGCCGGATCGAGGGTGAGGTCGCCGACCGTGAGCACGGCGGGCCGTTCGCGGGCGCCCCGGCGCATCAGCGCGCGCAGCCGGGACAACAGTTCGGCGAGCGCGAAGGGCTTGACGAGGTAGTCGTCTGCGCCCAGGTCCAGGCCGCGCACCCGGTCCTCGACGGCGTCCCGCGCGGTGAGGAGCACGACGGGTGCCCACCGGCCGGACGCGCGGATCTCACGCAGCACGCCGAAGCCGTCGGTGCCCGGCAGCATCACGTCGAGGACGATCACGTCGTAGTCGGTCTCCCCGGCGCACCACAGGCCGTCCTCGCCGGTGGCGGCCACGTCGACCGCGAAGCCGTTCTCCACCAAGCAGCGCCGCAGGAGCTCTGCCATGGGCGCTTCGTCCTCGACCACGAGAATCCGCATGGCGCCTCCTCGCGCAGGCCCTGTCCCTGTCCAGCGTAGTGGAGGTGGCTAAGGGGACGCTGAGTCGGTCGGAGCGGGGACGACCGGTCCGGCGGAGACCGTTTCAGGGTCCCCTTAGCCAGTGGCGAGCAGGCTCGAAGCCACAGCTCGACGAGGGAGTCCCGATGATCAGCAGAGGCATGACACGCAGAGCACAGGTCCTCACCGTCGTCGCTGGCTGCACAGCGGCGGTCGTGCTGACGGCCTGTTCCTCGGATTCGGGAAGCTCGAGCCACCAGTCCGCGGCACCGGCGACGACAAGCCCCGCTCCCCGCAGCTTCTCGGCGACCGTCGACAACCCGTGGTTCCCGCTCCCGCCCGGCCGGACGCTGGTCTACAGCGGCATCAAGGACGGGGAGAAGACGACGGAGTACCTCACCGCCACCCGCGAGACCGAGAAGATCATCGGCATCCCCTGCCGCGTCGTCGAGGACCGCCTCTACACCGGCCACACCCTGCACGAGGCCACCCGCGACTACTACGCCCAGGACGCCGCCGGAAACGTCTGGTACTTCGGCGAGGACACCGCCGAACTCGACGCCCACGGCAACATGCTCTCCACCGAGGGCACCTGGCGCGCCGGCCGTGACGGCGCCCGCCCGGGCATCTTCCTGCCCGCGCATCCCGCGCCCGGCGCATCCGGACAGCAGGAGTACTACCCCGGCCAGGCCGAGGACCGCTTCCAGGTCCTGGACCTGACCTCCCGGGTCTCCGTCCCGTACAAGACCTTCACCGGAGCCCTGCACACGAAGGAATGGACGCCGCTGGAGCCCGGGGTCGTGGACAACAAGTACTACGTCAAGGGCATCGGCACGGTGAAGGAGGTCACCGTCAAGGGCGGCCCCTTCGAGGAGAACGTGCTGACCGCGGTCAGGGGCTAGGGGGTGTTTTGAAAGTCCTGTGCGGTGCCCGCGGTGTTCGGTGCGTGCCCTCGGCGTGCCGGACGAAGGCCCTCGTACTGGACGTACTTGGGG
>NZ_JBMNDS010000122.1:0-22928 GCF_052543295.1 Streptomyces sp. SAS_270 | reverse complement strand
CCCCCCCCCCCGAGACCTGCCCCGCTGCCCCTGCATGCCTTTGACCCGTGGATGCGCTCCGAGAGGGGGCGTGTTCTGCCGCAACCCTGTCCAGGAGTGAATGTCATGCACATGATTACCGCGAGACTCGGACGCCTGTTGCCGCCGTTCCCGCGACGGTCCCTGCGCAGGACGTTGGCGTTCGCCTGCTCGGTCGCGCTGTTCTGTGTGGGCGTCCCCCTCGTGTCCCTCGGTACGGCGCAGCCCGCCACAGCGCTGGGCAACGGGCTGGCGCTGACCCCGCAGATGGGCTTCAACGACTGGAACGCGTACGGCTGCAACGTCTCCGAGTCGCTGATCAAGTCCACCGCGCAGGCGATGCACACCAACGGCATGCAGGCGGCGGGCTACTCGTACGTCAACATCGACGACTGCTGGATGACCCACAACCGTGATTCCGGCGGCCACCTGGTGCCGGACCCGGCCAAGTTCCCCGACGGCATCAAGGGCACCGCGGACTACGTCCACTCGCTGGGGCTGAAGCTGGGGATCTACGAGGACGCGGGCACCGCGACCTGCGCCGGGTATCCGGGCAGCCTGGGGCACGAGACCACGGACGCACAGTCGTTCGCGTCGTGGGGTGTGGACTACCTGAAGTACGACAACTGCAACAACAACGGGGTACGGGCGCAGACCCGCTACACCGCGATGCGGGACGCCTTGGCGGCCACCAACCGGCCGATCCTGTACAGCCTGTGCAACTGGGGCCAGGACAACGTGTGGACCTGGGGCGCGGGCGTGGGCAACAGCTGGCGCACCACCGGGGACATCAGCGCGAACTTCGCCAGCATGCTGTCGATCTTCCACAGCAACGTGGGACTGGCCTCCTACGCAGGCCCCGGCCACTGGAACGACCCGGACATGCTGGAGGTCGGCAACGGCTCGATGACGGCCACCGAGAGCCGCAGCGAGTTCAGCCTGTGGGCGGAGATGGCCGCGCCGCTGATCGCGGGCACCAACATCCCCTCGGCCAGTGCGGACACCCTGTCCACGCTGACCAACTCCCGGGTGATCGCCGTCGACCAGGACTCCCTGGGCAAACAGGGCACCCTGGTGTCGTCCTCGGGCGGCCTGGACGTGCTGGCCAAGCCGCTGGCCAACGGGGACGTGTCGGTGGCGCTGTTCAACGAGACGGGCTCGACGGCGACCATCACCACCACCGCCGCCGCGATCGGGAAGACCGGCGCGTCCGCCTACACACTCACCGACCTGTGGTCGGGGTCGGCCTCGACAACCTCGGGCAGGATCAGCGCCTCGGTGCCGGCGCACGGCACGGTGATGTACCGGGTCGCGGGCGGCACCAGTGGCGGCGGCACCAGCGTGACCGGCGAGCTGCACGCTGTGGGTGCGGACAAGTGCCTGGACGTACCCAACTCGACCAGGACCGCCGGCACCCAGGTGCAGATCTGGAGCTGCAACGGCGGGGCCAACCAGACATGGACGCACTCCACGTCCAACCAGTTCACCGTCTACTCCGGCAGCGGCCAGATGTGCCTGGACGCCTACAACAACCAGACCACCCCCGGGACGAAGGTGGAGATCTGGTCGTGCAACGGCGGGGCCAATCAGCAGTGGACGCTGAACCCCAACGGCACGGTCACCGGCGTCCAGTCGGGCCTGTGCCTGGACGTCGCCGGAGGTGCCACCGCTGACGGAACCCTCGCCGAGCTGCGGACCTGCAACGGCGCCAACAGTCAGCGCTGGACGTTGGGATGAGTCCCCCTTCAAGCCTCCACCGAGCACCGCCCGGGCCGGCCTGCCGCATGCAGCCGAGCGGCTCCGCAGCGCCCCATCGACCACTGCCGGCTTCGGCGCCAACGGGTGTGCACAGCCACAGAGGAGGTCTCCATGCTCGAACCAGCCGGTGACAGCCGTCGAAGGCAATGGAAAGCCGTGCTCCTTTTTGCCCTGGCGATGGCTGTGGCCGCGTTCGGCGTACCGGCGTTCGCCACACCCTCGCGGGCCGGTACGTCAGCCGTCGTCCATCCGGCGGTCCACCGCCTGGCGGACGGGTCGCTTCCGTGCGACCTCTACTCCGCGGGCGGTACGCCGTGTGTGACGGCGCACTCCACGACCCGGGCGCTTTTCGCGTCGTACAACGGGCCGCTGTATCAGATTCAACGTTCCTCCGATCACAGCTTCCGCGACATCGGACTGGTCAGCACCGGCGGGTACGCGGACGGTGCGTCCCAGGTCTCGTTCTGCTCAAGCACGTCGTGCACGATCACGAAGATCTACGACCAGACCGCAAAGCACAACGACCTGCCGATCTCCTGGGGCGGCTACTGGAAGGGCCCCGGCCCCAACGGATCCGACGTCGGAGCGGACGCCATGGCCCTGCCGGTGACCGCGGCCGGCCACCAGGTCTTCGGGGTCAAGGTCACCCCCGGCGTCGGCTACCGGCTCGACCACGCGAGCGGCGTGGCCACCGGAGCCCAGCCCGAGGGCATCTACATGGTGACGTCGTCGAACTACACGAACCAGTGGTGCTGCTTCGACTACGGCAGCGGTGAGAACTCCCACACCGACACCGGCAACGCCACCATGAACGCCATCTACTGGGGCACCGCCTGCTGGTTCAACGGCTGCACCGGCAGCGGACCGTGGGTCGAGGCCGACCTGGAGAACGGCATGTTCCACACCAACACCGGCTCCAACAAGGACCCGAACAACTCGGGCGTGCACTACCCCTTCGTCAGCGCGTGGCTGAAGAACAACGGCACCAGCAACTTCACTCTGAAATACGGCAACGGCGCGAGCGGCGGCCTGACCACCACCTTCTCCGGCCCGCTGCCGAACGGCTACTCACCCATGAAGGTCGACAGTTCGGTCCTGCTCGGCACCGGGGGCGACAACAGCCCCAATGGGGTGGGCGAGTTCTTCGAAGGCGCGATGACGGCGGGCTATCCCTCCGACGCCACCGAGAACGCCGTCCAGGCCGGCATCACCGCCGCGGGCTACGGGACAGGAGGCGGTGGCGGCACGACGACCGCGTTGCATGCGGTGGGAGCGGGCCGGTGCCTGGACGTACCGGGCGCTTCCACGACTCCCGGTACGCAGACGCAGATCCAGGACTGCAACGGAGCGGCCAACCAGACTTGGTCCCAGTCCAACTCCCACCAGCTCACCGTCTACTCCGGAAGCAGCCGGCTGTGCCTGGACGCCTCCAACAAGGGCACCAGCTCCGGCACCAAGGTCATCACCTGGACGTGCAACGGCCAGAGCAACCAACAGTGGAACCTCAACGCCAACGGCACCATCACCAGCGCCCAGTCCGGCCTGTGCCTCGACGTGACCGGCGCCGCCACCGCCAACGGCACCCCCGTAGAACTGTGGACCTGCAACGGGGGATCCAACCAGCAGTGGTCGCTGAGCTGACTCCGCAAAATCCCGCGTCACCCAGCGCCGGGGCGGCACTCAACCACCGCCCCGGCGTCTCACCGCACCGTCCACTCGCCGAACCACAGGAGGATGGAATGAGGACGAGAGCGAGGCTCGGCCCCCTGGTACTGGCATTCGGCATCGTCTTGGCGTTCGTGCTGCAGCTGTCGGCGTCGCCCGCGAGCCGGGCCGCCTCGGGCGAGGTGCTGAGCGTGAACCTGGCGTCGACGCGGGGCCCGTCGACGGGTGTGGGGGAGGGGTTCCTCTACGGTTTCACGCAGGACGGCAGTCAGCCGGCGGACCAGTTCATCAAGCCGCTGCGGATCAACGCGTTCCGCGGCGGCGGATGGTTCTCCGGTGGCTGGATCAGGGACAACTACCAGTACGGTTCGGCCACTCGAGCCGACATCGACTCGATCATCGCGCAAGGGAAACGGCTCACTCAGCCGCCCTACCACGCGCAGTACCAGGTGCTGGTCAGCGACATCTACGGTGCCAACGGCGGGCAGCCGTCGAACACGACGTACCCGTGCGACAACGGCAACTGCTCCAACTGGATCAGCTTCATCGACTCCACGGTGGGAGCACTGCAGGCATCGGGCCTGAAGTTCGCCTACGACATCTGGAACGAGCCGGACATCTCCGTCTTCTGGACCCGGGGCATGAACAGCACCCAGTACTTCCAGATGTGGGACACCGCCTACCGGGAGATCCGGCGCATCGCCCCCTCGGCGCAGATCGTGGGGCCGTCACTCGCCTTCACCCCGCAGAGCAACCCGGGCGAATGGCGGACCTGGCTCGCGCACGTGAAGGCGGCCGGGACGGTGCCGGACATGATCACCAACCACGACGAGGGTGATGTCGACGACCCGGTCACCGTGTCGCAGTCCCTCAACAGTGCCCTGGCCACGGCGGGCATCGGTCCGCTGCCGCTGTCCGCGAACGAGTACCAGCCCGCCGACCGGCAGACCGCCGGGGTGACGGCCTGGTACCTGGCGCGGTTCGCGCAGTCCGGCTACACCAACGCGATGCGCGGCAACTGGGTGTGCTGCGTCACTCCGAACCTGACCGGAGTCCTGACCCAGAGTGGAGGCAGCTGGCAGCCGACGGGCAACTGGTGGGCGCTTCGGGACTACGCCGACATGACGGGGACCCTTGTGGACACCTCCGGCCAGGTCGGCGCGACCGCGATCTCGGCCTCCGAGGATCCCACCAACAAGCGCGCGGTGGCGATCATCGGCAACTCGAACGGGAACTCCGGCACCGCGTCCGTGACCTTCAACGGGCTGGCGTCGGTGCCCTGGCTGGCGAACGCGGGCAGCGTCAACGTCACCGTGCACCGCATCCCGGACCAGGCACCTCTCGCGTCACCACCGATTGTGTACAACCAGAATGTCAGCACCTCAAGCGGCTCGATCACCGTGCCGTTGACATTCCAGGCCTCGCACGACGCGTTCGCCGTCTATCTGACACCGGCTCCGTCCAGCGGCGGCTTCCCGAGTGGCCACCACCAACTCGTGGCCGCTCACAACAACCTGTGCGTGGACGTGTACGGCAACTCCGGCAGCGCGGGCGCCGCGATCGACCAGTGGACCTGCAACGGGCAGAGCAACCAGCTGTTCCAGTTTGTGCCGGCCTCGGGTGGCTACGGCGAGCTGCGGGCTCAGAACTCCGGGCTGGACGTGGCGGTGGCCGGCGGCTCCACGGCGGCGGGCACCCCGGACATCGTCCAACAGGCACCCGGCACGGCGGCAGCCGCCCTCTGGCTGCCGGTACAGCAGTCCGACGGCTCGTACTCCTTCCGGAACCAGAACAGCGGTCTGTGTCTGGACGTCTACGGCGGCGGCAGCAACCTGGGCCAACAACTGGACCAATGGCAGTGCAAGAACGCACCCGGCACCAACCAGGACTTCCTCCTGCGCTGACCCCAGCTCCCCCTGGCACACCCCTCGACCTGCGAAAGGAACAACCGTGTCAGCATTCAGTCGGCTGTTGAGGCGCTTACGCGTTCCAACGGCCCTGCTCACGGGCCTCGTCCTGGCCGCCGGCGGCATCGTGGGCACGACTGCCGCTCCGGCCCAGGCCGCCACCTCGATCACGATCAACGGCTCATCAGGCGGCCGGACCTTCGACGGCGTCGGAGCGATCAGCGGCGGGGGCGGCAACAGCAGACTCCTGATCGACTATCCGGAGCCCGAACGCGGCCAGGTCCTGGACTACCTGTTCCGGCCCGGATACGGCGCCTCCCTGCACATCCTCAAGGCCGAGATCGGCGGTGACACCAACTCCACCTCGGGGGCCGAGCCCAGTCACCAGCACACCCGGTCCGACCTGAACTGCAACCGGGGCTACGAGTGGTGGCTGATGGAGCAGGCCAAGGCGCGCAACCCGGACATCAAGCTGTACGGGCTCGCCTGGGGCGCACCCGGCTGGATCGGCGGCGGCAACTTCTGGTCCACCGACATGATCAACTATCTGGTCTCGTGGCTCGGCTGCGCCAAACAGCACGGATTGAGCATCGACTACCTCGGTGGCTGGAACGAGCGCGGCTACAACATCTCCTGGTACGAACAACTGCGCAGCGCGCTCAACACCAACGGCTACGGCAAAGTCAGGATCGTCGCGGCCGACTCGGACTGGGCGGTGGCCAACGACATCAACTCCAACGCGGCGTTCGCGGCTTCGGTGGACGTCATCGGCACGCACTACCCCTGCGGTTACCGTTCCTCCCAGTCCAACTGCGCGGTGCCGTCGGCCGCCACGTCGACCGGCAAACCGCTGTGGGCGAGCGAGAACGGCTCGGACGACTACAACGCGGGAGCACCGGCTGTGGCCCGCGGCATCAACCGCGGATACATCGACGGCCGGATGACCGCGTATCTCAACTGGCCTGTGGTCGCCTCGCTCACGCCGAACCTGCCCTATCCCACTATGGGTCTCGCCGTTGCCCCGCAGCCGTGGTCCGGCTACTACGCCATCGGCAAGAACGCCTGGGTGATGGCGCAGACGAGCCAGTTCACCGCCCCGGGATGGCACTACCTCGACGCCTCCAGCGGATACATCGGCGGCAACCGGAACAACGGCAGCTACGTGTCACTGAAGTCCACGAACAACTCCGACTACTCCACGGTCATCGAGACGATGGACGCCGGCAGCGCCCAGACCCTGAACTTCACCGTCACCGGAGGGCTGTCCACCAGCACCGTCCATGTCTGGTCGACCAACGTCAATTCCAACAACACGGCCGACTACTTCGTTCACGCGACGGACGTCACCCCGTCCGGCAGCAGTTTCAGCCTGACCGTCCAGCCCGGCCGCGTGTACACCCTGACCACCACGACAGGACAGGGCAAGGGCACCGCCGCCGGTCCCGCCCGGGGCGCCATGAACCTGCCGTACAGCGACTCCTTCGACAGCTACGCCACCGGCACCGAGGCCAAGTACCTCATGGACTGGCAGGGCGCCTTCGAGACGGTCGGCTGTGGCGGCGGCCACGACGGCAAATGCGTACGCCAGATGAGCCCGCAGAAGCCGATCACCTGGGACGCGCTGTCCGATCCGCACGCCCTGCTCGGTGACGTGAGCTGGAGCAACTACACCGTCTCGTCCGACGTGCTGCTCGAACAGCCCGGATACGCCGAACTGATCGGCCGTGCCAACGCACAGGACTACAGCAGCACCGGCGGACTGAACGCCTACCACCTGCGGGTGAGCGACACCGGAGCGTGGTCGGTCCTGAACTCCAACACCAACGGCAACGTCTCCACTCTGGCCCGCGGCACGACCACGGCTCTGGGCACCAACCGATGGCACACCCTGGGCCTCACCTTCTCCGGCAACAGCATCACCGCCGTCATCGACGGTTCCAAGGTCGGTTCCGTGAACGACTACACCTGGGCCGGCGGCCAGGTCGGCTACGCGACCGGCCAGACCGAGACGGCACAGTTCGACAACCTGTCCATCACGCCCGGCAGCGGCGGATCCGGCGGCACGACCGCGGCGATCGTCGGGGCCGCTTCCGGCCGGTGTGCGGACGTGCCGAACCAGTCGCAGACGTCCGGTACCCAGGTGCAGCTGTGGGACTGCAACGGTGGCAGCAACCAGCAGTGGACGAACACCTCGGCCAACGAGCTGCGCGTCTACGGCGGCGACTGCCTGGACGCCGCGGGCCAGGGCACCAGCCCCGGTACCAAGGTGGACATCTTTCCCTGCACCGGCGGCAGCAACCAGAAGTGGACCATCAAAGCCGACGGCACGATCACCGGTGTCCAGTCCGGCCTGTGTCTCGACGCCACCGGCGCGGGAACGGCCAACGGCACGTTGCTGGAACTGTGGACCTGTACCGGTGGCAACAACCAGAAGTGGTCGCGCAGTTGATCCGGTGACCGGCTGACGACCACCGATCGCATCCGTCGTCAGTCGCGTCAGCACGTCGGCCGCGTCGGCCGAACGGCACCGCACGCCGTTCGGCCGAGCACGTCCGCTGCCGGCCGCACCCGATCCGCCGGAGTCCGAATTCCTGAACGCCCCCGCCCATCCCTCCGAGAGGCCCCCCATGTCTTCTTCCTCCCTTCCGATCAGCAGACGCAGGCTGCTCGCGACGGCCGGCGCGGCCACCGCCTACGGCCTGTTGCGGTTCGCCCCCGAGGCCGCGGCGACCGACGGCCCCGGAAGTTACACCGCGAGCTGGTCCTCCGTGGACCAGCACCCCCCGGCCCCGGCCTGGTTCCAGGACGCCAAGTTCGGCATCTACTACCACTGGGGTGTATTCAGCGTTCCCGCGTACGGGAACGAGTGGTACCCGCGCAACATGTACATCGGCGGCTCGAACGAGAACAAACATCACATCGCCACCTACGGCGACCCCGCGGCATGGCCGTACAACAACTTCATCGACGGTGCCCGCGACAAGGCCGGCAACCACGTGCAGTTCGCCCCCAAGCTCACCTCCCAGGGCGGCAATTGGGACCCGGACGCCTGGGCGCGGCTGTTCAAGGCAGCGGGTGCGAAGTTCGCCGGACCGGTCGCCGAACACCATGACGGCTTCTCCATGTGGAACAGCCGCTCCAACGTCTGGAACTCGGTCCAGCACGGCCCCCGACTCGACCTCGTGGGGCTGCACGCGCAGGCCATCCGCGGACAGGGGCTGAAGTTCATGGCCTCGCTGCACCACGCCTACCACTTCAACGGCTTCTACGACCATGTGCCGAACCAGTCCGACCCGACGCTGCGCCTCCTCTTCGGCCAGCAGGGCTCGGCCGCGGAGAACAAGCTCTGGTACGACAAGCTGATCGAGGTCATCGACGGCTACCAGCCGGACCTGGTCTGGCAGGACTTCGACCTGGGCCTGGTGCAGGAGTCCTACCGGCTCCAGTTCCTCGCGCACTACTACAACCAGGCTGTCGCGTGGAACAAGGACGTGGTCGCGACCTACAAGGACGGCCTCGACAACAAGGGCGAGGTCTACGACTTCGAGCGCGGCGGCCCGGCAGGGCTGCTGACCCCCTACTGGCTGACCGACGACAGCATCTCCTCCTCCAGTTGGTGCTACACGGTGGGCATCGGCTACTACTCGACGCAGGCGCTGCTCCACTCGCTGATCGACCGGGTCAGCAAGGGCGGCAACATGCTGCTGAACATCGCCCCGATGGCCGACGGAACCATCCCCTCGGGGCAGCAGTCCATCCTGCTCGCCATGGGTGACTGGCTCGGCCGCTTCGGAGAGGCGGTCTACGCCACCCGCTCCTGGACCAGCTACGGCGAGGGCCCCACCCAGATGGGCGGAGGCTCGTTCAGCGGCCCCGTGGCCGGCGTGGCGAAGGACATCCGGTTCACCCGCAGTCGGGACAACAAGGTCCTCTACGCCACGGCGCTGGGCTGGCAGGGCAGCACCATGACCATCACGACGCTGAACTCGAATCGAATCAACCTCAGCAGCCTGACCGGCGCAAAACTGCTCAATACCACCGCCGGAACGTACATCGACCTGCCCGCACCGGCCCAGGACGCCTCCGGCCTGCACCTCACCATGCCCTCGTCCAACCCGCCGTTCAGCGCCCTGGCGTACACGGTCAAGCTCACCTTCTCCGGGGAGATCCCGGTCCTTGGCGCGCCGGGCGGCCCCACCACCTGGGTCAAGATCGCCAACGTGACGAGCGGACTGCTGCTCGACAGCGGAGGCAACGTCGCCTCCGGCTCCAACCTCAAGCAGTGGAACTCCGACGGGAGCAGCAACCTGCAGTGGCAGCTGATCGACCTCGGCAACGGCTACCACCGCATCGTGAACCGCACCAACGGCATGGTCGCCGACAGCTGGGGCAATTCCGCCAACGGCGCTCCCGCCCGGCAAGGGGCCTGGAACGGCGGCAACAACCAGCAGTGGTCGCTCAACAACCTCGGCGGCAACCGCTATCAGATCGTCAACCGCGGCACCGGCACCGCTCTTGACGGCAGCGGCAGCACCACGTCCGGCTCGACCACGGTGATGTGGGCGCCGAACTCAAGCACCAACAACGCATGGACCATCACCGGCGTGTGAACCGCCCGATGGGTGGGCTCACGCACGTAGAGCGATCAACGCACGACGGAAAAGGAGAAGTAGATGAGATGTAAGTCCCTCTTGATGCCCCTTGTGAGTGCGGCGCTTCTCGTCATGACCGCAGCCGGCACGGCGATGAGCAGCGGCCTCGACGCAAGCACGTCGCCCACGAGCGCCGCAGCCGCCGCGCCGACTGCCGGATGCGGCAAGGCCCCGACGCTGACCAGCGGTACGCATACGATTTCGAGCAGCGGCAAGAACCGCAGCTACATCCTGAGAGTCCCCGCCAACTACGACAACAACCACCCCTACCGGTTGGTCTTCGGATTCCACTGGCGGGGCGGCACCGCCAACGATGTCGACTCGGGCGGAACCGATGGCTACAACTGGTCCTACTACGGACTCAGGCGGCTGGCGGACAACGCGAACAACAGCACGATCTTCGTGGCGCCCCAGGGCTTCGGCAACGGCTGGGCCAATTCCGGCGGTGAGGACGTGACCTTCGTCGACGACATGGTCCGGCAGATCGAGGCGGGCCTGTGTGTCGACACGACGCAGCTCTTCTCCGCGGGCTTCAGCTACGGCGGTGCGATGTCGTACGCCCTCGCCTGTGCCCGGGCGACGGTCTTCCGCGGGGTCGCGGTCTACTCCGGCGCCAACCTCAGCGGGTGCAGTGGCGGTACCCAGCCCGTCGCGTACATGGGGCTCCATGGCCTCAGGGACAACGTGCTGCCCATCTCGTCCGGACGGGCACTGCGCGACACGTTCGTCAGGAACAACGGCTGCACCCCGCAGAACCCGCCCGAGCCGGCCAACGGGAGCCTGACGCACGTCGTCACCACCTACTCCGGGTGCAGGGCCGGGTATCCGGTCGTGTGGGCGGCGTTCGACGGAGCCGGTCACGACCCCGGGCCGATAGACGGGTCCACCGGCGACGGCTGGCGCACCTGGACGTCGGGCGAGGTGTGGAAGTTCTTCACGCAGTTCGACTCGTCCACCCCGCCCCCTCCGCCCACCGGCAAGCGGATCACGGGCCAGCAGTCGGGCCGCTGCGTCGACATCAACAACTCCACCACCACCAACGGCACCCAGGCACAACTGTGGGACTGCAACGGCGGCAACAACCAACGGTGGACGCCCAGCGACAGCAAGCAACTCATGGTCTACGGCAACAAGTGTCTGGACGCCTCCGGGAGGGGCACCAGCAATGGCACCCCCGTGGTGATCTGGGACTGCAACGGGCAGACGAACCAGCAGTGGAACATCAACCCCAACGGCACGATCACAGGAGTGCAGTCGGGGTTGTGCCTTGAGGCCGCAGGCTCGAACACCGCCAACGGAACGAAGATTCAACTGTGGAGCTGCTCGGGCGCAGCGAACCAGCAGTGGAGTCTGCAGAGTTGACCCAGCTTCGGGGCCAGGCGCAAGCCGGTCTGGCCCCAAGGCCTGGGGAACTCCGGTGGCAAGGCCAAGGCCTTCTGCCGCAGTGAACCGTTCCTTCCGTTCTTCCGCAGCGAGGAACACCGGATTAACCGTGTTCCGTCTGTTCACAGTTGGGGTGACCACCCATAAGCTGTGCGACCTTCGCGCTCTGAGGGGGTCCCGTGAAAGGTCTCCGTGCGGTCATCGTCTGCCTTGTGATCGCGTGTGCCACAGTGATGTCGCCGGTCGCGGTGGTGTCGTCGGCCGCAGCCGTGACGCCGAGCTGGTCGCAGGTGCCCGTTCCGGCGGCGGCACCGCCGGTGACCGTGTCCGATCTCGCCGCCCGCGGGCCGGGCGAGGCGTGGGCGACCGGGTACGAGGACACCGCCGATGGCATGCGGCCGATGCTGTACCGATGGGACGGCACTGCGTGGAGCCGGGACACCACCTTCCCCGGCACCGGCGAACCGGGCTGGCTCGGCAAGGTGCAGTTCGTCGGCAAGGAGGTGTGGATCTTCCACAACCGCGCGGGAGCGGGGGAGATCCTGCGCCGCTCGGCGGGAGGGTGGAGTACCGTCCCGTTGCCACAAACCCTGTGGACCTACCAGGACTTCACCGCGGTTCCGGGTGCCGCGTGGATGGTCGGTGAGGACGACACCGGGCTGAAGGTGCTGCACTACGACGGCTCCGGATGGACCACACAGTCCACCCCGGATGGCGTGCTGTACCTGATGGGGATCACCGCGCGTACGGCCACCGACGTCTGGGCCTGGGCGGACACCAATACCGGGACGACCGTTCTGCGCTGGGACGGCACGGGGTGGCGGGACGCGAAGGTGCCCCTGCCGCCCAACAGCAACGTGCACACGATCATGCTCGAACCGTCCGGCCGGGCCACGATCGGCGGCAGCCAGTACACCGACGGCGTGGCCCGCACCTACCTGATGACCTGGAATGGACACGCCTGGCGCACCACCCACCCACCGCTGGGCGACACCTACACCGAGGCCATGGTGCGCGGCCCGGACGGCGCGCTGTGGCTGCCGATGCGCAGCGACCATGCGTTCCAGTCGAAGTACGCGCGGGTGGACGGCGTCCACACCACCTTCTCCTACGGCCCGGAGCGCACGAACGCGATAGACGTCAAACCACGTGCACTGGCGAGGGCCGGGTCCTCGTTGCTGTCCTTCGGGACCGTCGAGATCTACGGCTCGAAACCGAATCTGATGAGCGAGCGGCTGGGAGGCTGACCATGGCACGCAGACTTCTCGTCGCGGCCCTCGCCGTCGCCATGGCCATCCTGACCTTCATGAGTCCGGCCGCGGCGGACAACCTGTCCTGGCAGCACGTTCCGGTCCCTGCACAGGTACGCCCACAGGCCGGTTTGAACGAGGCCGTGGCGTTCGGGCCGGACCGGGCATGGGCGGTGGGTGCCGACGCCGTCGGCCGCGAGGCGCCGGGCTTCCCGCTGGTGCTGCGCTGGAACGGAACCGCGTGGCAGCGCCAGAATCTGCCCGGGATCACCTGGCAGGGAGAGCTGCTGTCCATCGCCGCGGCCTCACCGACCGCAGTCTGGTCGGTCGGCCGGGACTCGGCAGGAAGCGCCCACCTGCTTCGCTTCAACGGCAGCGCCTGGAACGAAAGCCGGGCACCGCGCGGTGTCGTGCTGACCAAAGTCGTCGCCGGAGGCGGTGAGACCTGGCTGATCGGTTCGCGCGACGGCGCGCAGGTACTGCTGCGCTGGGACGGGCGCGGCTGGCAGGACGTGCCCGTGCCGCCGGGAACCGTGTACGGCCTGCACATCCTGGCGGCCGACGACGTCTGGGCCGCGGGCGCCGCCGACTCAGGGGCGGCCGTATCGCACTGGAACGGGCAGGCGTGGCAGCAGACGATCGTGGACGGGTTCCCGCGGTCGGCATTGGGCAGTGTGCTGGCGGTCTCGCCGACGGAGGTGTGGGCGGGTGGCACGGCCGGGTTCGTCGGCGGGCCGCCGGGTCGACCGATTCCGCCGCTGCTGGTCCGCTGGGACGGGCAGACATGGAGCCGGGTGACCGTGCCCGCCGACTTCGGCTCGGTCACCTCACTGTCGCCCACTTCGTCCGGCGCGCTGGCCTGGGTCTCGGTGGCCCGCTCGCAGAAGTGGGGCCCACCGGGCAGCAATCCGCCGCTTGTCCCCGGGCCGGATTTCCTTGCCTGGAACGGCCAGTCGTTCACTGAGTACAGCGAACCGGCAGTGGCCGGCGAGGGGGACTCCTCGGTGCTGCGGCTGGCGCCGGTGCCAGGCACGAAGACGGTGTGGTCGGTCGGCCGCGCCGACGGGCCCGAGGGCACCTTCGCACCGCGCATCCTGCGGTTCGGCTGAGATGGCCTGAGGCGAGCAACGGGGCTCCGCCCGAAAGGGACGGACCCCCGTTGCTCGCGTGGTCGCGCACCCGAGACACACACAAAAGAGGATCGGGCTGTGCGTTGTGATCCTGGGATCGTCGGGCTGAACCACCGGCCTCGCTCAGACGTTGTGAAACTCGCCCTTGACACTGTTGCGCCTCGACAGCGGCAGGCAAGGCCCACCTGATGCATGACAACGGGCTCCGCCGTCCGGCGGAGGCAGGGGGCCCCTGAAGCTGACGCGTGGCGGATGTGCGATCCCCCAGGCTGGAGTCCTCGCCGAGGAGGGAGCATGCAGGTGGAACACTGGGACCGGGTTGGGCGTTTCGCGGGGTACGGGGCGGCCCTGGCAATGTCGCCCTACCTCTTGGTCAAACTGTCGTGGGTCATCGGCGCTCTGCTGGGCCTGGCACCGATCGGAGAGGGCTTCGACCGGGCCGGCTGGGTGCTCCTCAACACGGTGACCATCGGCATGGCGGGAATCGGAATCGCCCTGGCGCTCGCTCTGGTCCGGCCCTGGGGCATGCGGATACCGGGGTGGCTGGTGGCCTTCTGCGCCTGGACGGGGGCGGGATTCCTGGTATCGATCCTCCCGTTTGCCGTGCTCAGCACGGTGCTCGACGCCGGGCGCGGCAAAGCGGCCGACAGCGGGGGCGACGACCCAGTCATGCCCGGCTGGGAAGGCGCGCTGATCCAATTCAGCTTCATCGGGATGGGGTTGGGGCTGGCTCTCGCGGTCCCCGCCTATCTGCACCGGCGCTGGCCGGAGGCTTTCGCGCGTCGCGTCGGGGACGGCGCCCCTGCCGCTCCGTCATGGACTGCTGCCGTCGCGGGCATCGTCGGTCTCATCTGGGCGTACTGGGCGGCAGGCGGAACCCTCGGAGTCGCAAGACCGGCCGAACGGGATACCAACTGGCATCTGCTGACGGGCGTAGGCGCGCTCTGGGCACTCGCCGGCGCCACCGCCATCTGGACACTCGCCCGGAAAAGCGCGTCCCGAGTGCCCCATCGGCTCTTGCTGGCACTCGGCTGGCTGGGGTCGGGCTCACTCTTCGCCTGGAGCAGCTGGAAACTCCCCCTCACCCTGTTCGTCGCCGTGGCTCACCCTTCCGATGCCGCACTGCCGGAGAATCTCGCTGTCGCCCCCGTGCTGCACTGCGCCGCCATCGTGGCGGGGGTCGGCATGGCGAGAACACTGGTCCGCTCACGCCCACAGGTCACCAGTTCGCCGCGGACGTTCCCGAGAACACCACCGACCTCATGGCGGTGACCCAGCGCCCGGTCACCAGCTCCGCGCTGGAGGAGGGAGCCTCCGAGCCGGCCTGGAAGACCATTCCGTCCTGGGTCCTGATCGCTACCGAGGACCTCAACATCCCGCCACAGGCACAGACGTTCATGGCCAAGCGCGCCAAGGCGCACACGGTGGAGGTCAAGCCCTCGCACGCGGTGAGCGTGTCCCGCCAGGACGCCGTCGCCGCCATCATCGAGAAGGCGGGCGCGGACGGTCCGCTGACCGCGCCACATGGAGTAGCGTCCGGGCCCCGTTCAGACGAGTACGGCAGCTACGGCGCCTTACGGCGAGAGGCGGGACGGCATCTCCACTGCCCTGCCCTCCCGGAGTTGTCACAGATCGCCTGGCTGCACTGTCTTAACCAATGACCTGACGACACTGTGTTCCCTGGCGGACAGAAGCGTGTGACTGCTGTCAGCACCGCGAGACAACGCACAGTTCGTGCCACCGAATTGACCCTCCGTCCGGGCGAGTGGGGATGAGGAGCGTCTCCGCAGTCTTCGCTCGCGCACTCATCCCCTTCGACAGCTGAAGCGAGAACACCCATGAATCAGCCGGAACAGCTCGACATCGCCGAGGTTCCCTCGACTGCGCGGATCGCGACACTCGAAAGCCTGCGTGAGCACCTTCAGTGGGCGATCGAACTGGAACATGCCACTCTGCCCCCTTACCTGTGCGCGCTCTACTCGCTGGACTCGGCGAAGAACCCGGACGCCGCTCAGGCGGTGGGAAGCGTCTTTGTCGAGGAGATGATCCACCTGGCGCTGGCCGCGAACCTCCTCAACGCCGTCGGCGGTCAACCGCGTCTGGACACACCGCAGATGCTGCCGCGCCACCCCCGGCCCCTGCCGCACGGCGACCGCTCCCTGGAGTTGTCACTCGTGCCGTTCGGCGCGGAGGCGCTGGAGATGTTTCTCCGCCTCGAACAGCCGGCCCTGCCGAGCGCTCCGGCCGAGGGCGACAACTACGAGACGATCGGGCAGTTCTACGACGCAATAGAGGAAGGACTGCGTCACCTGTGCGCTGAGCTCGGCGAACGGGAGGTCTTCTGCGGTGACCCGGCGCGCCAGGTCACCGCCGGCCCCTTCTCTCACACGGGCGGACAACTGGCCGCGGTCACGGATCTCGCCTCGGCCCTGGCGGCGCTGGAGGAAATCGTCGAACAGGGCGAAGGCACGGCACGCGGCGAAGTCTGGGACGGCGACCAGGACATCTTCCACCCCGAACGCGACGAGGTCTCTCACTACTACCGGTTCCAGGAGCTCAAGTTGGGCCGGCGGTACCGGCGCGATGACACGCCGAAATCCGGCCCCACGGGCGAAGCGGTCGCCTTCGACCTCGCGGGTGTCCGCCCGATGCGCCGCAACCAGCGCATGGCGGATCACCTCATGGGCAGTCCGATCCGAACGGCGCAGGAGGAGTTCAACCGGACGTACTGCGGAATGCTCCATCAGCTGGAGCACGCGTTCAACGGCACTCCGAATGCGCTCGGGGCCGCGATCGGCATGATGTACGCGCTCAAGGCTCAGGCGCAGGGCCTGATGGAGATGCCCGACGAGGACGGCACAACTGCCGGCCCGACCTTCGAGTACGTCGAACCCGAGGCCCGCCGGTGAGCGGGCTGTGATGAGCGGCGCCGGATCGTCTCCGACGCGTAGGGACTGGATTCCTCAGTAGATCGCTGAGACAACTGGCACGGGGCTTCGCTGGGACGCGGCGGTGTGGCCGGGCTGATGCTGAATCAGCTCGGCCGTGCCGCCCTTTTTGCCAGGCGGTTGGCTCGCCTGCGGCTTCGCCGCCGTACCCACCCATGCCGGAGTCAACGGGCGAAAGGCTCTCACCTCAGCCGCTCGATCTCAGTGAGTACGTAGTTCACATGCGGACGCACCTGCGACCGCAATGCCTCGCTCCAGCTTTCTTCGGAGTAGAGGCAGTTGAGATAGAGCTGCCTTGCGTGCTCAAGCGCGGCTCGGTGCTCGGGCGGGAGTTGGGCGAGAGCCCAGTCGGCGGCAGCGTCCTTCGACTTGATCCGGCCGGTGGCGAGCGTGGTCCAGATGCGGGCGAAGGTCAGCAGAACGTTGCGGGTGTCGCGGTCCAGGTCGTCGAGCAGGCCGGGGATACCCGCCACGCTCGCCCGGACCAGGTCGGCCCGCGGGACCGGGTCGAGAACCTGTGCCGGGCGCGGACCGGTGAGGGGGTGGTCGCCCGTCAGCGCCATAGCGATCAGCAGGGCCAGATCGGGCCTCTGCTCCGGCTGGGGGACCACACCGGCCTCGTACTGCGCCCGCAGCCACTCGCCGTAGAGGAAGTCGCCCGTTGGCGGGTACCGCCATGGCCGGACCTCGGACTGGACGACCACGGTGAGTTCGATCGGGCGGGCCTTGTGTGGGGAGCCGGAGATGCCGAGCAGTCCATCGAGGAGAGCCGGTCGCACTCGCTCGTCCATGCGCCGTCGGGTGACGACGAGCACGTCCAAGTCGCTGGCCGGCCTGAGTCCACCGAGCACGGAGGAGCCGTGGAGGTAGGTGCCGATGACGTCCTGGCCCAACACCCCGTCCACCAGCGCCACAACCTGCTGAAGCTGATTCACTGCTCCAGCGTCTCCTGACATCCTGCCGACCGCACGGCATTATCTGAAGCATCTGACTTCAGCCGGCCGGCGCGATGTGCCACGGGCGAGGCCAGTGCCGCTGACGAAGCGGTCGAAGGCTCCCGGACCAGCGATGACAGGGACGACGGCTGCGGTGTCAGTCTGCTGAAGTATCCTTCCCGCCACCGCACACCGACTGGGAGGACCAAGAGAATTGACTGGCCTGTCTGCTTTCCCGCTGCCCTTTCATGCTTCCCGTTCTATAACGTACGCGACACCCCGAACGCTGCGGGAACTTCAGATGATGCAGTGCAGCTCACTCATCCGGGCGAAGCCGGGATGGTTCGACAAGATGAACGATGCCGACATCGTCGACAGGTGGACACAAGAAGCTCTCGCCCAGGGCCTCACCGAAGCACAGGTTGGCTATGTGCTTGCGGAGCTCCGGCATTACGCCGCGCTGCGGGACGGACAGACCGGCGTCGAGGTGTCCGCCGTCGACGGGGTGTGGCAGTCGGACGCGCTGGTCGACGACAAGCTCGGATCCCGGCTGCGCGAGGCGGTTCGGGTTCTGGAGCAAGTCCCCGAAGCTGAACACGACTGGCACCCCGGATCCGACGGTCAGGTACTGGATCTGGTTCATCCCTCACTGTTCTGCCTGGTGAGAGAGGTGAGCGGTGCGCCCGAGGAGGCTTGGCAGAACCCGACGGACCGCTACTCGAAGTACGAATTCTCGGAGAAGTTCCAGTGGCTACCCACGGACGTCGACGTCAGTGACGACGGCGATGTCGCCTTCCGTTCATACGTCAACAACGTCCACCCCGAGACTCATCGCGAACTGGCCTCCGTCCTGCCGGACTTGTTCGCGCGCTTTCGGCCGCTGCTGGAGAACGTGCTCACCGATCTGCGTCATCCGCGGCCCCTGCGGATCGAGGCCGATCCTTACGGGTGGTACGACTCGGAGCCGGAGTATCCGGAGAAATCCTCCTTCGGTGATGATGAGGCCTACGCAGAAGCCGTCCGCGTATGGGAAGAGGCCCAGGACGGCTGGTGGGAAAATCGCCGCCCGGTCATCCCGGATGCCCCGGCCTTCACCCTGCCCGAGTTGCCCGAGGAATCCGCCCGAGTCGACCTGCGCGGCCGCCGTCTGCAGGTCATCGTCAAGCTCGCCACCATTCATCTCACCCCGGACAAGCCTGAGTACCCCGGTGGTTCCTGGCATGTCGAGGGGATGATGAACGAGCGGATCGTCTCCACCGGCATCTACTACTGGGACAGCGAGAACATCACCGAAAGTCGGCTGAGTTTCCGGGCGGCGCTCGACGACCCGCACTATGAACAGAACGACGACAACGGCCTGCGTGAGGTCTACGGCCTGGAGGACGAAGACGCACTGAATCAGGTGCTGGGATCGACATCGACCCCAGAGGGCCGTTGCCTGGCGTTCCCGAACATCCTGCAACACCGCGTCGGCTCATTCCGCCTCACGGACCCAACCCGCCCGGGACATCGCAAAATTCTCGCGTTCTTCCTGGTCGACCCGTCGGAAAAGATCGTCTCGACATCCGATGTGCCACCGCAACAACCATGGTCCGACACCTCGACCATGACGCTTGAACAGGCCAAGAACTACCGCGAACAACTCATGCAGGAACGCAAGTTCTTCGTCGACGAACACAACGAGCAGCTCTATGAACGAGAGTTCTCCCTCTGCGAACACTGAAGCTCTTGTGTCCTGAATACCTGCACGAGGATCTGACGGGACAAGGAACCAGCAGGGCCCCTCGGCCGCCGGCGTGAAGCGTGAGATCACCACGCCGACATCGAAGGGCCCTGTCCTGACTGTTGCTCCTGGCGCAGGAGTCTGACGTCACGAACCGCGGTCACGAATGCGTCGGGACATTCCTGCGGCAGGTTGTGCCCCGCGTCCGGCACTCGGCGGTGCAGCCGGGGGCCGGTGAAATGGTGTGCGGAAGGGGTACAGCGGTCGGTGCGCTGTGTGGGCCGGGTGTCCGCGGACCGCTGCGCAGCAGAGGCGGCCTGTGGCTCGTCAGACGGCTTTTGCTTCCGTTGGGCGGCTGATGGGCCGCCGGTCCGTCTCCCGCCTTAGGCCGGGGCGGCAAGGAGACGGACCGCCTGGGGTCGGCTGTCGGTGCCGGTCAGCCGTACCGGCCGGGCTGGTAGTCACCGGCCGGCTGCTGGTTGATGACGTTGATGCGGTTGTAGGCGTTGATGACAGCGATGAGGGAGAGCAGTGCGGCGAGTTGGTCCTCGTCGAAGTACTTGGCCGCGTTGGCCCACGCTTCGTCGGTGACACCCCCGGCCGCGTCGGCGATGCGCGTGCCCTGCTCGGTCAGTTCCAGTGCGGCGCGCTCGGCATCGGTGAAGACCTTGGCCTCCCTCCAGGCCGCGACGAGGTGGAGGCGCTGCGGAGTCTCCCCGTCGTGCACTGCGTCCTTGGTGTGCATGTCGGTGCAGAAGCCGCAGCCGTTGATCTGGCTGGCGCGGATCTTCACCAGCTCCTGGGTCGTGGTCGACAGCATCGAGTCCGCAAGCACCTTGTTGGCCGAGTTGATGTGCTTCAGCACCTTCCCCGCTATGGGGTTGCCGAAGTAGTTGAGACGGGATTCCACGGTGATCTCCTTGCCGGGTGGCGGGTACACCCCATTGACCGGGTGACCGGGGGATGTGTGACAGGAGGCCGGGGGAGAATCGACTTCAACACGCTGCAGCTCTGGTGCCCCTGGGAACGGGGACGGGGACGCGGCCGGGGTCGCCGGTGCGGTCGTCGTGCGAAAGGCGCGCGTCCGGGGTGAGGAGTGCCTCCAGGGAGGCGATGTCTCCGGTCCGGGCCGGCGTGACGAAGGCTTCCCGCAGGTGTCGGTGCTCCATCGCGTCGGGTGTGCCCGGCCTTCGGGTAGGGGGCTCGAAAGCGAACGGGATCTGCGGCGCAAAACGTGACCGGCGCTCCTGGCATCTGCCGGTGTGCGAAGAGTCGGGGCGCCGCACCGTCGATCAGGGCGACGGCGCCGTTCCGTCCGCTGACCGGCCGGCCCTCGATCTGTGATGGTGGCCTGAGAACGGGAGTCGCTCGGCGGGATCTGGAAGGCGTCTACGACTGCGCTCGTCCGCCGGATGGTCTCGACGTCACCCTGCCACCGGAGGGCCTGGGCAGGAGCCGTGGGGCTCCTGCCCCTGGGGCGAAAGGGCAGCCTCGTGCTGCCCGTCACGGGGAAGGCGTCACCACACCGCTTGTGCTGACGGTGAAGCGGCCGTTCGTCGCGGAGTTGAAGGTGCCGTTCTTGATCCACTCGATCACCGCGGCCTGGACCGTGGCATGGGGGCCGGCCCAAGGGTGGCCGGGGAGCCCACCGTAAGGCGTTCCTGACGGTGGGGGGTGCAGCGTGATCCGGAGCACCCCTCCCACAGGATGGCGTGGCTCGCGCACTGCACCTGCACCTGCACCTTGTTGGCTGTGCCAAGGCTGTTGCAAAGCGCGCTTGCGTCGGTCGGCGTTGCGAGGGGTGTCCTGTCCTCAAGGCCGTTGATGACAAGTGAGGGTGTGGTCTGTTGCTGTGCGACGGTGGCGTTCCAGCCCTAGCTGGAGAACGTCGGCGCGCGGCTGACACCGGTCGGATGGTCGCGGTCGCCTCCCCATCTGCGGCCGAGGCGGTCTTCCTCCATGAGTTGCATCCACAGCTGTTGCTGACTGCTGGGGACGATGTGGCCGGTGCAGGCAGCGTCCCGTTCGGGGGCCATCGCCCAGGTTGAGTCGCTGTCCGACCGGGTGGTGAGATTCGTCGGGAAGGACGTGAAGCCCGTCGTCGGTGTCACTTCCTCGGTCGGTGTGCCGAAGATCGATTCTGCGAACACAGCGCGGTTGACCTTCGCGATGACGGCGGCGCCACCGGGAAGCACCGGGTTGGCCGCGAACAGGGTCCGGCCGACGTGCTGCCCGCCGAGCGAGTACCCGAGCAACGTGACCTTGCCGTCCGACGGCCTGTCCCGCGCGATCGCGTCGTCGATGACCTGACGGATGTCGCGTACCCACAGATCAATGTGCCCGAAGCGGTAGTTGCTGGAGTGCGCGCGCCGGACTGGCCGGGTCCGTTGTGCAGAACGGCGAGTAGATGATGTTCTGCGGCCTCGCAACCACTGACGTGAGGCGCGGACCGGCGTCACGTCTCCTGGTAGAGGTTGAGGATGTTGCCGTCCGGATCACGCAGCCACACCGACCGGCGCCCCCACGGCTGGGTTGTCGGCGGTTTGAGGATCTCAACACCCTCGGCCAGCAGACGCTCGTGGCGTGCGTCCACGTCGGTGACCTGAAATTCCAGAGTGAAGCTTCCCCTTGTGGCACCGGCCATCGACCCGGGCACCATCGACTCCATGCCTGGGGTGGTGAAGAAGGAAAGGACGGCGCCCGGGACCGTCACCCGGGCGAAGGGGGAGCTGCCCTCGACCTCTGCGTCCAGGACCGCGGCGTAGAAGGCGGCGAGGGTCGCAACATCGTCGGTGATCAGGGAGGTGCCGGTGAAGTGTGGCTGCATCGGGGCATCGTAGGTGGATGGTCGGACATCCGGTTCGTGGGACGGATGGTTTCGCCCCGACCTCTGCCGCGCGCCACAACAGCGCCGGTTCGCCCGTCGGTTCCACCGCTGCGGCCAGCAGAACCGCCGCGCTTCTTTTGGAAGTCCCGTAATTCTGTGCGCGTACGCCTTTTGGATACGGTCGCCGACGGGCTGGGCGCTCGGAAGGCCGAAGCCGCCATCCGGTGCCACCGGCGTCGACAACTCCGGAAGTTCCAGGTGTCGAGAGGTGCCTCACGTGAGGCATCGACCTTGTGTCTGCGGCGGTTGTCGTGGCGGGCGTTCGCCTGCTTCAACGCGGCGCCGCACTTCAGCGAGAGGCTGACCGTGAACAGGGCGCCCCGGTGCGGTAGCGCTACGGCGGGGGAGTTGCCGACGCCGTTGCGAGCGAGGCTCCCGCACTCGCGGATGCGGTACGGCAACTGTTCGCGTGCTCCGACGCGTCCACTGCTGCCGGGCAACCGCAAGAGCACCACGGGGTGGTGACCGAAGTGCCGCGGGAGGTGCGTGTCGATCTCGGAGGGCGCGCCCTCCTGTGACCAGCGGATGCGTGTTGAGCGACGCTCACCGCCGTACGGCCTCCCTTGCGTGTTAGGTCTGGGGGTGTGGGGTGGGGTGTTGGAGGTTTGCTTGAGGTTGGCATGAGGTGGGGGTGTGGGTTCTGGCAAAGGTTTGCCGGGGTGTTGCCTGCGG